>JABRVY010000319.1:0-2356 GCA_039961755.1 Acidobacteriota bacterium
CCCCGGCACCGCCGCGCCCCAGGCTGGCAAGCTTGCCGACCACCCACGCCAGCGGCCAGCCGAGATTTCCCCCTGTCGCCAGCGCGGCGTCCTCCAGCGTCAGCGCCAGCACCCCCCGCCAGGCGCCGTACAACGCGGCGGGAATCAGGGCGTACAACACCGCTTGCCGGCGCCGACCTCCCAAGAGCTCGGCCACCGCCACCCCCAGCGCCACCAGCACCATGGTCTCCCGTGTCAACGTCGCCGCACTCAGCAGCCCCAGGGCCCAGCCGTGTCGCTGCCGCTGCAGCGCCCACAACCCTCCCAACGCCAACGCCACCGCCAGGGCGTCGGGCGTGGCGCGCAGCACCGAGGCAGCCACGCCTCCGCTGACCCCGAGGGCCACCGCCCACCACGGCGAGACGCCCCGCTCGCCCAGCCATCCGGCCAGCACCCCCACCAGCGCCAGCGCCCCCGCCCAGCACAGCAGCAGGTAGGCCCATACCGCCGCTGCCGGCTGCCCCAGCGCCAGCAGCCATGCCGCCAGCGGCGCGCCGATGCGGGCGGCCCGGTAGGCCGCCGTGTCCAGGTATCCCGGGGTCGCGGCATGCAGGAGCAGCGGATCGGTGGCCAGCACCGCGTAGAACTGACCGTCGTAGCCGTACTGGGAGAGCACCGGCACGTCGGCCAGCACCGCCGGTCGCTGGAAGGCGGCCCCGGCGAAGATGAACCCACGTGCATCTCCGTCGAACCTCCCCCAGGCCAGCGCCACCAGCAGCACCGCCCATGCCACCGCGCACGCCAGCACCGCCACTATCCATGGTTTCCGCAGGAGCCGTTTCATCGCCTCAGCACTCTAGGAGGCGCACCCACGCTCGTCAATCCGCGGTGGTGCTACGATCCCGCTCGAAAAGGGGGCCAGCGGTGGACCGTGACACCTTCATTCGCCACGCCGAACAGCTGTTACCGCACACGGTTTTCACCCCCCTGGGGATCCGCGTGCAGCGCTACGACCCCGAGAACTTTCAGGTCGCCCTCGACATCGACGACCGCCACCGGCAACCCTTCGGCATCCTGCACGGCGGGGTCTCGGCCCTGCTGGCCGAGTCCGCCGCCTCCTTTGCCGCCGCCATGAGCGTCGACCTCAGCCGCACCATCGTCGCCGGGGTGGACCTCAACGCCACCCACCTCAAGGCCAAGCGCACGGGCACGGTGGTGGCCACCGCTCGACCGCTGTACCGCGGCCGCACCACCCACGTCTACGCCGTGGACGTCACCGACGAGGGCGGCGAGCTGGTGTGTGCCGCCCGCTGCACCATTGCCATCCGCCCCCGCAAGGCGACAGCGCCCGGCACGTAAGGGATTCCGGCTTGCACTGACCAGGCCAGGCAGCGGAGAGCACAGAGAGAACGTACACTGGCGCCGTGCGGCTTGGTTTCCTTCCCGCCCCGGTGCTGGCCGTCTGCGGCTGGAGCGGCGCCGGCAAGACCACCCTCCTGGAGGCCACCATCTCGCGGCTGGTCGCCAGCGGGTTGCGGGTCGGGGTGGTCAAGCACGACGCCCACGGCATTGAGGTGGATCGCCCGGGCAAGGACTCCGACCGCCTCTTCCGCGCCGGCGCCAGCGTGGTGCTGCGCTCCCCCTCGGAGTGCTTCGCCCGCCTGCCGGCCAGCGATGGGACTTCCCTGGAGCGAGCCCTGCGGGGTCTGGCCGCCACCCACGACCTAGTGCTGGTGGAGGGGCACAAGGGAACCCCCCTGCCCAAGGTGTGGCTCGAAGACGAGGGAGGCAAGCCCGCAACCCCTCCCCTGGCCCACCTCCTGGCCACCCTGCCCGGTGGGGACGGCCGCCTGGCCGCCTTCCTGGCCCTGGCCGAGAAGGTGATCGAGAAGCACTTCGCCGCCCGCCCGCTGCTTGGGGGGGTACTGGTGGGGGGGGCCTCCACGCGCATGGGCAGGCCCAAGCACCTTGCCCGGGTCGGCGGGCGCTCCCTCCTGCAGAGGGTGGCAGACGCCCTCTCCCCCCATGGGCAGGGGGTGGTGCTGCTGGGTGAAGCGCCGCGCACCGCCTCCCACCCCCGGGTGCCCGACGCGCCCGGGGTGGCAGGTCCACTGGCCGGGATCCTCGCCGCCCTGCGCTCTCACCCCGCGGCAGCCTGGTTGATCGCCGCCTGCGACATGCCCGCCCTGACGCCCCAGGCGCTGGCCTGGGTACTCTCCCATCGCCGGCCCGGGGTATGGGCGGTCATCCCCCAGGATGCCCGCGGCCACCTGGAGCCCCTGGCCGCCCTGTGGGAGCCGCAGGCCGCACCGCTGCTGGAAGACCTCCTCCTGCGCGGCGAGGTGGCCCCCCGGCTGGTGGCCCCCCACCCCAAGAT
>JABRVY010000320.1:0-5793 GCA_039961755.1 Acidobacteriota bacterium
GCCGCCCCCTCTACCCCGCCTCTTTCCTCCACGAGGTGGTGACCCTGCTGGCGGGGGTCACCGTGGTGGCCTACACCCTCTACACGGTGGCCCCGGACACCGTGGCCAAGGTGGGCTCCCACGCCCTGCTGCTCACCGTGCCCCTGGTGCTCTTCGGAGTGCTGCGCTACCTCTTGCTGCTGCACCGGGAGGGCGCCCAGGACCCCACCGCCGCCCTGGTGCGGGACCGCCCCCTGGCGGTCGCGGTGCTCCTGTGGGGGCTCATCGCCGGGGCCATCGTCTACAAGGGAGGACCGTGATGCGAGCCCGGGTGGCCATCGTCCGCGCGCGGCCGGAGACGATCCTCGAGGATGTGCAGCGGGTGTGTGCGCTGGGGGGCCTCGCCACCGCCCTGGCCAGCGGCGCCACCACCATCCTCAAAGACAACATCTCCTGGCATTACTTCTTCCCCGGCGCCAACACCACCCCCTGGCAGCTGGAGGGGGTCATCCAGGCCCTCGAGCGGGCGGGCCACCGCGACCTGGTGTGCGTGCAGAACGACACCGTGGTCACCGACCCCAGGAAGGGGGAGCGCCTGAATGCCCTGACGCCGGTGCTGCAGCACTACCGGGTGCCGGTGCGCTTCAACTGCGACCCCGCCGACCTGCGCTGGGTGCGCTTCGACCCCCGCGCCGAGATGCTGGCCCTGCCCCGCATCTTCCCGCGCGGCATCCACATCCCGGAGTTCTTCGTGGGCAAGAACATCGTCCACCTGCCCACGGTCAAGTGCCACATCTACACCACCACCACCGGCGCCATGAAGAACGCCTTCGGGGGGCTTTTGGCCACCCGCCGGCACTACACCCACACCTGGATCCACGAGACCCTGGTGGACCTGCTGGCCATCCAGAAGGAGATCCACCCCGGCATCTTCGCCCTGGCGGACGGCACCACCGCGGGGGACGGCCCGGGGCCCCGCACCATGCGGCCGGTGCGCAAGGATGTGCTGCTGGCCAGCTCCGACCAGGCGGCCATCGACGCCGTGGCGGCCCGGCTGATGGGGTTCGAGCCGCTCTCTATCCGCTACCTGGCCCTGGCCCACCAGCGCGGGCTGGGGGTGGCCGACCTCCGCGACATCGAGCTGGTGGGGGACACGGAGATCGGGGACGAGCGGTGGGGGTTCTCGGTGGGGGCCAACATGGCCGCCCGGATCGGGCGCTTCCTCTGGTTCGGGCCGCTCAAGCGGCTGCAGAAGCTGTTCTTCCACACCCCCCTGGTGTACCTGTTCGTGGCCGGCTCCTACCTGTACCACGACTTCCTCTGGTACCCCACCCTGGGGCGGCGGCGGGTGCGGCGCTTCCTGCGGGAATCCCCCTGGGGGGGGCTGTTTGCCCGCTACCTCCGGGAAGGGCCGCTGGGGAGCCCGGCCGCCGTGAGCAGCGCCGCCAGGTGAACGCCGCGGCCGGAGGGCCGGCGGGCTTCGCGCCGCCGCCCCCGGGCGTCGGCCCACCGCAGCAGCCGCACCGCCACCCCCACCGGGTGCCAGACGGGGGGCAGCGGGCCAGCCTGGGCCGCACGGCCCACCGCCGAGGCGCCGCGCTGGCCCACCAGTCCCGCCTCCAGCAGGCGCTTGCCCACCCCGTAGAGGAGGAAGTGGGCGAAGGGGAAGGCCCCGGGCACCAGCACCGCCCGCTCCCGCACCCGCCACCCGGCGGCGCCCACCACCGCCGCCAGCTGCTCCTCCGTGTACAGTCGCCGGTGCCCGTACCAGATCCCCACGTACCACCCCCGCCGCGGCGGCTGCACTCCGAACCGCTCCAGCGCCCGGGCCAGGGGGTCCCAGGCGGCCGGGTAGCGGGCGTGGGGGACGGTGAGCCCCAGTGTCCCGTCGGTCGTGCCCACGCGGCGCAGCTCGGCCAGGGCCGCCCGGTCGTCCTCGAGGTGTTCCAGCACCTCGCTGGCCAGCAGGGTGGGAAAACTGCCGTCGCGAAAGGGCAGGTGGGCGGCGTCGGCCACCACCAGGGGGTGGGTCACCCCGCAGCGACGCGCCCAGGCCAGGCGGGCGAGGTCGTTGTCCACCCCCACACCGGGGGTGGCCCCCAGCAGCGAGGCCAGGCGCAGCAGGGCGCCGTTGCCGGTGCCCACCTCCAGCAGGCCAGCCCCCTCCCGCACCAGCCGGGCCAGCACCCAGGCGGCGCGCGTTCGGAAGGCGGGGTCCGCCTCCCCGGCCAGCGCCGCCAGCACCGCCTGCTCCCGCGTCGGCACGGAGCTCACCGGTCGAAGACCTCCTCAAGCAGCGCCTCGATGCGATCGGCGGTGGCGGCCACGGAGTACAGCGCCTCCACCTCGCCCCGGGGGCGCACGAAGCGGCCCCGGTCGGCGAGGACCGCGGCGATGCCCCGGGCCAGGCTCTCCGGGTCGCGGGGGGGCACCAACACCCCCATCCCGGTGGTGGCCACCGGCACCCGCGCCCCGGGGATGTCGGTGGCCACCACCGGGGTGCCGCACAGCATGGCCTCCACCTGCACCAGCCCGAAACACTCGGTTTCTGAAGGCAGCACGAGCACCTCGGCGAGGGCGTAGAACGCCGCCAGCTCGGCGGGGTCCTCCAGCAGGCCCACAAACCGTACCCACGGGCGCTGCCCCTCGATGAGGGCGTGGCAGCGCTCCAGGTAGCGCTCGTAGGGGAGCACCTGTTGCCCCGCAAAGACCGCCACCGCGCCCGGAAACTGCTGGCGCACCCCGGGCATGGCGGCCAGCAGCAGGTCGGGGCGCTTCTCCTCCACGAAGCGGCCGGCGTAGGCCACCACCGCGGCGTCCCCTACCCCCAGGCGCCGGCGCAGCCACTCCACGTCCTCTCGCCGCGGCGCCGGGATGGACACCGGCGGGGGGATGGCCACGGTCCGCGAAGCCAGTACTCCCCCCAGGTACCGGGAGGCGGCGGCGTAGTCCTCGCTGTAGGCCACCAGCCGCCCCGCCCCCCGCGCGCCCAGCCGGAATGAGGCCCAGCTCACTGCCTCCACCACCCGGTTGAAGTAGCCGGCGGGCAGCACCAGGTCGCCGTGGTGGGTGACCAGGAGGGGGCGGCGGGCCAGACGGCACGCCAGCGCCACCAGGGGCAGCTCCAGCAGGGGGGTGTGGGCGTGCACGGCGTCGCACCGGCGAAGGTGCCGCCACAACGCCAGCGGGTAACCGGGCATGAGCATGCCCCGACTCACCCGCAGCGGCGCCGCCAGGCGCTCCACCGCCACCCCGTCGATCACCTCCCGGGGGGGCAACTCGCGACGGAAGCGGGCCGACACGACGGTGACGCGATGACCGCGCCGGGCCTGCTCCTCGGCCAGGCGCTGCACGTGCAGGGTGAGCCCGGTGCGGTGGGGGAGGTAGTAGGTAAGGAAGTGGAGGAGCCGCAGGGTCGGCCGGCCGCTCATGCTTCAGGCGGAGCGAGGTCGGGTGGCGGCCCGGGGAGCCAGGGCCGCCGGGAAGAACGCCCGCGCCCGGCGGCACACCCCCTCCACGTCCAGATCGAGGCGGGCGCGCAGGATTTCCTGGCTGCCGTGGGGCTGGTACTCGTCCGGCACCCCCAGACACTCCAGGTGCACCCCGCTCACCCCCAGGGCGGTGATGGCTTCCCCCACGGCGCTGCCGAACCCGCCGGCGAGGGTGTTTTCCTCCACGGTCATGATGCGCCCCCCGGGGAGGGCGTGCCGGGCCAGCAGCTCCACGTCCAGGGGCTTGACGAAGCGGGCGTTGACCACGGTCAGATCCGGCCCCCCTTCGCTCACCAGTCGCCCAGCTGCCCGCAGCGCCTCGGTGGCCATGGTGCCGATGGCCCAGAGGGCGCCGTCCCTGCCCTGTCGCAGCACCTCCGCCCGTCCCACCGGCAGCGCTCGAGGGGGACCGTCCAGGGCCACCCCGTAGCCGGTCCCGCGGGGGTAGCGCAGGGCGATGGGGCCGGGGTGGATGAGCGCCGTGGCCAGCATGTCCCGCAGCTCCCCTTCATCCTTCGGGGCCATCACCGTCATTTCGGGGAAGATGCGCAGGTAGGAGAGATCGAACACGCCATGGTGAGTGGGCCCGTCGGCCCCCACCAGCCCGCCGCGGTCGAGGACGAACACCACCGGCAGGCGCATCAGGCAGACGTCGTGGAAGATCTGATCGAAGGCCCGCTGCAGGAAGGTGGAGTAGATGGCCACCACCGGCTTGAGGCCCTTGGCCGCCAGCCCGGCGGCGAAGGTGACGGCGTGCTGCTCGCAGATCCCGACGTCGAAGAAGCGGTCGGCGAACTCCCTGGCGAAGACGTCGAGCCCGGTTCCCTCGGGCATGGCGGCGGTGATGGCGACCACCTGGGGGTCCTGCCTGGCCAGCTCCACCAGCGTCTGGCCGAACACCGCGGTGAACGACGGCGCCCTGGCGGCTCCCCGGGCCACCTCGCCGGTCTCCACCGAAAAGGGCGTGGCGCCGTGCCAGAACACCGGGTCCTTCTCGGCCGGCTGCCACCCCTTGCCCTTGCGGGTGGTGACGTGGATCAGCACCGGGTGGGCGTCGTCGCGGTGGGCGCGCAGGGTGGCCAGCAGCTGCGGCAGGGAGTGGCCGTTGATGGGTCCCACGTAGGTGAAGCCCAGCTCCTCGAAGAGCAGCCCGGGCACCAGCAGCTGCTTGGCCATGCGCTCGGCCTCGCGGGCGAACTTGAGCATGTTCTCGCCCAGGCGCGGGATGGCCAGCAGGACGTGCTCGATCTCGTCCTTGAAGCGGCGGTAGGGCTGCCCCTGGATGATGCGGTTGAGGTACCCGTGCAGCGCGCCGACGTTGGGGCTGATGGACATCTCGTTGTCGTTGAGGATGATCATCAGCCGGCGCCCGAGGAAGCCGGCCTGGTTCAGACCCTCCATGGCCATGCCACCGGTCAACCCCCCGTCGCCGATGATGGCCACCACCCGGTGGTCCTCCCCCCGCAAATCGCGGGCCACGGCCATGCCGAGCGCCGCCGAAATCGAGGTGGAGGCGTGGCCGGCGTTGAAGACGTCGAACTCGCTCTCCTCCCGCTTCAAGAACCCCGACAGGCCGCCGTAGGTGCGCAGGGTGGCGAACTGCTCCCGCCGGCCGGTGAGCACCTTGTGGGGGTAGCACTGATGACCCACATCCCACACCAGGAGGTCCCGGGGGGTGTCGAAGACGTAGTGCAGGGCCAGGGTGAGCTCCACGGCGCCCAGCCCCGAGGCCAGGTGGCCACCGGTCTGGGAGAGGTGCTCCAGGAGGAACCGCCGCAGCTCCTCGGCCACCTGGGGGAGCGCCTCCTCGGGCAGGCGCCGCAGGTCCGATGGGTCGTGAATACTCTCCAGGATGGCCATGCTAGTGGTCCCGGCGCGCCGCAAACTCCGCCAGTTGCGCCAGTACTCCCCCCTCTCCCTCCAGCTCGCCGGCCAGCGCCACGGCCTGGGCGGCAAGCCGCTCCACCTCGGCGCGCGCCGCCGCCAGGCCGTACACCGCCGGGTAGGTGAGTTTCCCGGCCGCCGCGTCCTTTCCCGGGCTCTTGCCCAGGCTGGCCGCGGTGCCGGTGACGTCCAGGATATCATCGGCGATCTGAAAGCAGAGACCGAGCTGCTCGCCGAAGCGACGAAACGCCGCCTGTCGCCCTGGCGGTGCCCCCGCCAGGAGCGCCCCCAGCTCCACCGAGGCGGCGAGCAGGGCGCCGGTCTTGGCGCGGTGCATCCGCTCCAGCCGGGCCGCGTCAGGTGGGGCGCCCGTCCCCTCCATGTCCTCCACCTGCCCCCCCACCATGCCCAGCGACCCCGCCGCGGCGGCGATCAGGGC
>JABRVY010000321.1:0-29963 GCA_039961755.1 Acidobacteriota bacterium
CCCGCGCCCCCACCACCCACTGCTGTAGCGACTCCACCTGAATGACGATCAGATTTTGGCCCGCCGCGACGGCGCTGCAGGGAGAGGGAGGCGGTAACGCTCCCTGGCGGGCGCGGAAGAAGGCAATGACCCTCTCCCGCGTCGCCGGGTCGGGGCGTCGACTGGCCATCTGTTCGCGGCCCGTCCGCACCACATCCACCAGGTGCGTCAGGCCGACCCCCCAGTGGCGCAGCATTTGGTCGTGGGAGAAGACTTGCGAGGCCAGCCCGCCGGGCGCGAAGGCCTCGCGGAGGGAAGCCACGCCAGGCCAGGCCACCAGTCCGCTGGCCAGGACCACCGCGCCGACCCCACGCCAGCGCGCAAGGCGCCGAGCCGGAGGCAAGGGTCGACCGGTCCACAACGCCAGGGCGAACAGCAGTGCCGCTCCGGCTCCCAGGGCGAACCAGCCGTCGGCGGAACGGGTGAGGGCGCGCACCGAATCCGCCACCTGACCGGTTTGCCTGGCGGCGTGCAGAGCCGTCAACGGCACCAGGGAGCCGAAGTAGCGAAAGTAGACCACGTCCGCGTAGGCGGTGACGGCCGCCAGCATCACCAGCCCGGACGCCAGCCAGCGCCGCCAGCGCACCGGCGCCAGCGCCACGGGCAGCGCCACCATAACGGCAGCGGCCAGCTCCAGGGTCATCGTCTCCCGCCGAACTCCGTACCCTGTCCGCAGCAAGAAGCCCTGCGCCTGCACCACCACACCCAGCACGCACCAGACCACCGGCACCACCAGCAGGTACCACCATGCCCAGGAAGGCCGGCGGCGCAGCAAGAGACCACCCACTACCAGCAGCAGGGTGAGGCCGGCGAAGGCGGACTGGATGACGGCGATGCGTTGCACGGTTCGCACCCGGTGAACCACCCGCGGCGAGTTGGCCGGCGGCCCCAGCCAACGCACCCTCTCTCGTACGGGCTCCCACTCCACCAGCCACTCCCCCGGGGCGGGAGGCGGTCCCAGCCGCGCCTGCAGCTCTACGACCTCGCCGGGGTGCACCGGGTGGGGGTAGACTGTCCGCATCCCGTCACGCTGCACCATGCGTCCATCAACAGCCAGCCAGTGGTAGCCAAAGTGGTCGGCAGAGTCGGCGGACGACCACACCTCGGTGCCGACGTTGCGGATCACGGCGCGCACCCGGGTTTCTTCCCCGGCCCAGATGTACCGTGGGGTAGCTATGTCCACAATCTCCCAGCGCAGCCCCGGTTCACTCTCCCCGCCAGCGGTGGCCGCCATGAGGAGCAGGCCCGCGGCAAGGACGCTCTTGAGACGGGCTTGCTTCCTCATGAGGGCAGATCCTAGCACGGGCATGCCTTTCACCCATGGGTCCGATGAGCGCACGAGAAACCTCCCGCCGCTCCGGCAGCCGGAGGAGGAGCATGCGCCCGGGTGTTTTCTCGATCTACGACAAGTGGGAACTCTCCGGCGGTGGGATCGGCTTCGAGAGGGACGGTGCCGTGCCGACGCCGTGGTCGTACACCAGCCGGCCTCCCAAGTGGGCCTGGTAGGTGACCAGCGCTGCCGCCAGCGCGAGGACCCCCAGGTACAGCCAGTTCAGCGGACCGGAGTGTCGATCGCCACGCGCCAGCAAGAGCCGCGCCCCGGCGAGCAGCAGCATGCCAACCATGACCAACACCCCGAATGACTCGTGTTGCTCCAGCAGCTGCCGCCCCGCGGGCGGCACCACGACTTCTTCGTAGGCCAGCTTCCCGGTCACGAATGCTGCCACGGAGCCCACCGCCGCCAGCACGATGAGGAACACGGCGGCGCTGTCCAGGGCCCGCCAGCGCCGCGTCCTCGACAGCGCCTCGAACAGGAGAGCTACGAAGATCAGGGCGATGGGAAAGTGCACCAGCGCCGGGTGCAGCGGGTCGGGCAAGACCGACATGGCATCACCTCCACCGAGTGCGCAGGGGCCCCGGTCGACGTTCCGGCCCGGTCAACAAGGGCATTCGCTCGTCGCTTCCCGGGCGGCCAGCCAGGCCGGAGCCGTGAGGTACCATGGCCCGGTGGATATCGTCATCGCCGTGGTCGTGCTCGGGTGTGCGCTGGCGGGGGGGTTCCTGGGAGCCGTCCGCCTCGGCGCCTGGATCCTTGCCCTCACCGCCGCCGGCTTCGCCGGCCGCTGGGCCGGGCCTGCAGCCGCCACCCTGCTGGCCGGCGGCGGTGATCCCTCGCCGGCGGCCAAGGCCGGAGGCGCGGTGCTGGCGGCAGCATCGGCCGCCGTGCTGGTTCTGGTCGCGGGACGCGGGCTCCGTCTGGGTCTGGAGAAGATCCGCCTGGGCTGGGCAGACCGCCTCGGCGGCGCGCTCGTTGCCGGCGTGATGGCGCTGGCTCTGACAGCCATGCTGCTGGCCCTGGCAGGCGAAGGGGGCTTCTCTCCCCATTCGAGCGGAGCGCAGCGCCTCCAGCAGGTGGGACGGCAGGTGCTGATGTTGCACCAGGAAGCCGTGCTCCCCCCGCGCCCCCTGTAGTGGAAGCGTCGTACGCACCCGGGCGCGTGGCGACGGCACAGGAGTCAGCGCCAGCCGGCGGGTTCAGCGCAGGAGAAGCAGCAGTAATACCAACCCCAAGACGATCCCCAACAGAGCGACCAGCAACGGCCAGCACCCGAGACTTGGCGGCCCGAGCTGGCGATCCAGCTGTCTCTCCAGCATGGCCTTGAGTTCGTCCAGGGAAGGCTGGGGGGAGACCTGACCGGGCGGGGGCGAAGGGAGATCGCTCACGGCCCAGCATAGCTTGACGATCGCCGCAGGGCACCCCATACTTTGGGTATCCCGTTCTGCCACCTCCTCCCAGGAGGTCGGTGATGATCGCGAAAGTCTCATCGGCCGTGCCCCGTGGTGCCGAGGCCCTGCCCGTTCAGGTAGAAGTCGAAGCTCACCAAGGGATTCCACTTCTGGCCGTGGTGGGCTTGCCGGACACCGCCGTGCGCGAGGCGCGGGAACGAGTGCTCACCGCCATCCGGCAGCTGGGGACCACCTTCGAGGCCCGGTCGATTGTCGTCAACCTTTCCCCCGCCGAGGAGCGCAAGGAGGGAACCCTCCTCGACCTGCCCATCGCCGTTGGAGTGCTGACCGCCGCCGGCCTGCTGCCCCAGGGGGCCACCTTCGGCCTGTGGCTGGTGGGAGAGCTGTCCCTCGACGGGGGGGTACGGCCGGTTCGCGGCGTCTTGCCGATCGCCGAAGCGGCCACCAAGACCGGAGCCGCCCTGGTGGTTCCGGCCGACAACCTGCCGGAAGCGGTGGTAGTTCGCGGTGCCCGGGTGTACCCCATCGTCACGCTCTCCCAGCTGGTCGCACACCTGCGGGGAGAGCGCCTGATCACCCCGGTGGTGGGGCGCGATGGCCACCATCCCCCCCCACCCAGGGACGGCGACCTGGACCTGGCCGATGTCGCCGGCCAGGAGCAGGCGAAACGCGCCCTGGAGATCGCCGCCAGCGGCGGCCACAACCTCCTGCTGCTCGGCCCCCCCGGTGCCGGCAAGACCATGCTGGCGCAGCGCCTGCCGGGAATACTCCCACCGTTGACCGAGGACGAAGCGCTGGCCACCACCAAGATCTACTCCGTGGCCACCGGCGTCGAGCGGCCCCAGGGACTGATCTGGCGGCGCCCCTTCCGCGCGCCGCACCACTCCATCTCCACCGCCGGCCTGGTGGGCGGGGGGTCGATCCCTCGCCCCGGCGAGGTCTCGCTGGCGCACAACGGCGTGCTGTTCCTCGACGAGATCACCGAGTTCCGCCGGGATGTCCTGGAGGTGCTGCGCCAGCCCCTGGAGTCGGGGCAGGTGGTCCTCACCCGCGCGGCCGCGAGCCTTACCTTTCCGGCCCGCTTCCAGCTGGTGGCTGCCGCCAATCCCTGCCCCTGCGGCTTTCTGGGCGACGCCCGGCGGGAATGCCGGTGTTCCCCCCGGGAGATAGCTCGTTACCGAACACGCCTTTCCGGGCCCCTGTTGGATCGCATCGATCTGCAACTGGAGGTCCCCGCAGTACCCTACCGGGACCTCGCCTCCTCGGCGCCGCGAGAGGGCTCCGCGGCGGTGGCGAGGCGAGTCACTGCCGCACGAGAGGTGCAGCTCGAGCGTCTCGGCGGTGGCAGGCGGCGCACCAACGCCGACATGACCCCCGCTGATCTCCGTCGCCACTGCGCCCTTGACCGCGAGGGGACTCGTCTGCTGGAAACCGCGATGGATCGACTGGCCCTGTCAGCGCGGGGTGTCAACCGCGTTCTCAAGGTTGCCCGCACCATTGCCGATCTGGATGGCTCGGATGTCCTGCTGCCCCGTCACCTGGCGGAGGCCATCGCCTACCGCACCCTGGAGGGCCGGCGTTCGGCGTAGGCGCTGCGCCGGCCAGGGTTCCCCCTGGTGTGGCCGCCCAACGAGCCTGATATCAACGACTTGGACGACACCAGGAGGTCTCCGGGTGGGGGCGTCAGCGTACAATACCCGAGGATGCACGGAGCGGAGCCCACCACCATCGAGCACCTGCTGGAATCGAGCCGCCGCCGCGGCAGCTTTCTCACTGCCCAGCAACGAGCCGGCGGATGGCGAGAGGCCTGGGGTGCCCTCGCTGACCGCTTGCCTCACCCCTACTGGCTGTACGGCGACGATGAGGTGCGCCCGGTGGCGCTGGGGTTTCCCCTCAAGGTGTCCCGAGAGTGGGAGGCCTTCTGCCGTCAACTGGGGCGCCTGGTGTCAACCGAGGCGGAGTACCGGGTTGCCCTCTTGCGCGACGAGCGTTTCGACAAGGTCAGCCTGGTGGAACAGCGGCGGGCCTTTGCGGAGGGGTTTTCCCAGTCGCTGGAGAATGCGCTCGCCCACGACCACGGACAGCGGCTGCCGGAGCTGCTGTGGCTGGTGGTCACGCGGGAGGCCACCACCGCCATCGGCCAGGTGATTCGTGACGTGGCCTCCAGGGTTCCCCAGGGGAAACGCGAGGAGGTCGAAGTCATCCGGCTCACCATCGGCGAGCGGCTGGCCGAGATCTGCCGGCGGGCCGAGGTGGACGCCGTGGCACGCCTGGAGCGGCGCGGCTTGCCTGCGCCGCCCAGCGATGCTCTGGCGGTGGCCGAACTGCTGCGCCGGGACTTGCTGCCGTGGGCCTTCGACGAGATCGGCGATTCCTTGACGGGCCTGGCGGCCTACGTGGAGCGCTCCCTGCGCCTCTCCCGCCAGCAGTTCGTGCGGCTGCTGCAAGAGGTGGCTCCCCGGCTGGAGCGACTGATGGCGCGAGATGGCAACTTCCGCGCCGCCTTGAGCCTGCTGGAAAGGGACCTGGAGACCCTTTCACCCCCTCGATTGCTCCTGCATTCGGGGGCTTTGGCCCTGCTCTCCCACTGGCAAAACCCCGAGGCGCCGTCTCTCATTGCCCTGGAGGTGCAGATCCTGCAGCGTCTGGAAGGTTTGCTCACGCGCTTCGAGGTGGTAGCAGCCCTGCGGCGGGCCATCTTTCCCGTGGCCGCGCAGGATGAGCGCATCGTCACGCGTTTGGGGACGCAGTTCGTCACGCTCTCGCCCGCCACTCGCCCGCTGGATTTCACCCACCCTGGGGTCACCGATTCGGCGGTGAGGCGCTACGGGCTGCTGTACGACCTGGCCGAGTTCACCCAACAGCTGGAGGAACACCGGCGACGGGGAAGACAGTGGGAGCAGCAGGGGCTGCTGTCGATGACGAAGTTTCTCCAGCAGGTCGAGGAGATCCGCGCCCGGCATCGGCTCAAGTTCGAGAAGTTCCTGGGGGATGGAGCGTTTTACTCGGCGCGCTCGGCCCGCCCCATTCTCCTGGCCGCTGCCGAGCTGCGGATCCTCTACGAGCGCCTGCGCCGACAGGGGTTTCCCTTCGACCGCGGCCTGCGGCTCGCCGCCAACGTTGGCACCTACCACCTCGTCCCCATGGCCACGGGCAAGGGGACGCGCCCCCACTTCGAGTTCTTCGGGCACGCTCTCGTCGAGCTGGTGCGCCTCACCACCGGCAAAACCACCAAGGAAGTCGATGACATCACTGATTTTCTCCTCGCCGCCGGGTACGACATCAACCGCGTGCTGGAGTTTCTGGAACCGGTCCGGCACGAGTCGCGCCTGCCCGAGCACGCCCGCGAGCGCCCCTACGCCGCCTTCCTGGCTGAAAACGGCGAGTTGATCAACCTCGGTGGCGTGGTGACCGAGTCGTTTCTCGCCGATCTCGAGGCGGAACTCGTCGAGACCCCGCTGCGGCGCACCGAAGCCTACGGCCTGCAGTGGCTGCTCTTGCCCTTCGACGCCGCGCAGCCGGAGAAGCCGTGGATCGGGCTGCGGCTGCTGGGCAGCGCCCGCCTCAAGGGAATCGACCCGGGCCCGCTGGTGGAAATGGTGGTGCTGGATCAGCCCCCGTCGGATAGCGAGCCGCTGAACCCAGGTGGCTCCCTGGTGCAGACCCTGCACCGCCTGTCGGGCCGTGTGGAAGAAACCGGCCCCCACCTGCAGGCAGCAGGAGGCGTCGTTATCCCCCCCGATCTCTGCGTCGTCAGCGCCCTCGACGACTATGCGCTGCGTCGCTGGTACGTGGGCATGTACAGCCGGGAGCGGGACGCTGTCCTGAACGCGCACCCCGTGCCCCTGGCCAAGGCATCCGTAGATGAGCCCCTGGAGGCATGGCTGTTCCGCCGTCGGGACGAGCTGGCGACTCTCTACCAGGGGTTGAGCCGGGGGAGCACAGGGATGACCATCCCCCTGGCATCGCTGCGCAGCCGGTCCGGCTACTTCGCCTGCCTGCTGGCGTCGCCCCATCACGCCCTGGGGTAGGCGACCCACCGGGCTCACCCGGCGGCCCGGGCGTGGTAAATTGACGCACGACATGGTCCCGGCACACATCTACGTCCCTGACACGAGCGCCATCGTGGAAAACCCTGACGCCCTGGACCGGCTCCTGCAGCCGGGCAACGTCGTCATCCTGCTGCGGCAGGTACTCGACGAGCTCGGTCGGCTTCAATCGAGCCGGGCCAAGTCCGAGGGGGTGCGCATGGCGGCGCGCACCGCCACCCGCAAGATCCTCGGCTACCGCACCCTGTCGGTCATCCACCATGACGTGCACCGTCTGCTGGCGGGGGAAGCCCCCCTGGAGGCGTTCACTCCCACGCCGGGAGGTGGTGTGTTGGCCTGGGAGCCGCCGGGGAACTTTCTTCCCAGCGACGGCGACGGTGACGGGGCGATCATCGAGGCGGTGCGCCGCCTGCAGGCGTTGGGCAGTGGCAACGGGCGCTACCGGCTGGTGGTCATCTCCGAGGACTCCAACATGCTGCTGCGCTGCGACGCCGTCGGCCTGCTGGCCGAACCCCTGCGCTACGGGAAGCTCGACCTGGCCAGCCTGGCTGATGTCTACGACGGAGTCACGGAACTCGAGGTGTCACCGCAGCTGGCGGAGAGGTTCCTGGCCTCTGGGGAGCCGGGCGAGCGGTCCTTGCCCCTGGCGGTGATCGCCGAGCAGCTGCCCGACCCGCAGTGGAACCAGGGACTGGTCCTGCGCGCCGGCGCCGTCGAGGTGCTCGCCCGGGTCGATCTCGACGGTGGCGTGGCCCGAGAGCTCCGGTACGCACAGTACTGGGATTCGCGGCGCTCCACCTGGGCACCCCGCACCATCCTGTCGTTCACCCCGGCCGATCCGCGGCAGATTCTCGCCATGGAGTTCCTCCTCGACCCCTCCATCCAGCTCCTGGTGCTGGACGGACCGGCGGGGTCGGGCAAGACCCGCCTGATGGTCATCGCCGCCCTGTACCTGCTGTGTGGACAGCCGACCGCCATGAAGCTGCACCGCCGCTCCCAGCCGCTGGGCGAGAACGGCGGCAACTTCGAAGGGGGGCTCATCCTGCTGCGCCCGGAGTACTCGTCCTCCCGGTTCGAAATGGGGTTCCTGCCGGGGGACCACAACGAGAAGCTGTCGCCGTGGCTGGAACCGTTCTTCCAGGCGATTCGCGGCGTCTCCCTGGCCAACGGCCATGACTTCCAGGCCCAGCTGGAGGCGACCGGGCGTCTCACCCTGCTGTCCACCTCGTTGCTGCGCGGTCTGGACATCGAGAACTCCCTGGTGCTCGTGGACGAGCTCCAGAACGGCGATCGCCACCTGGCGAAGACCCTCATGAGCCGCTTCTGCGCCTCCTCCAAGGTCGTCCTCGCCGGTTGCCTCGACCCGGTGCAGATCGACAATCCCTACGTGGACTGGAAGTCCAACGCCCTGACCAGGATCAAGCAGGCCTATCGCGGTTTCGGCCCGGTGGTGGCGCAGGTACGATTGCGGCGGAACTATCGTGGCCCCATCTCCACCAAGGCCGACGAGCTGTGAGCCATCGAGACGAGGTGAGCACCCCATGCTGGAAGCCGTGGTCCTGATCAACGTCAAGCCGGGCCAGATGCGCCGAGTCGAGGACGCCCTGCTGGCCCGGGAAGGGATCGAAAAGCTGTACTCCGTGGCTGGCGCCTTCGACCTGGTCGCCATCCTCCGCACCTCGCGCAACGAGCGCCTGGAGGAGCTGGTCACCGGCGAGATTGCCGCGCTCGAAGGAGTCGAACGCACCACGACCCTGGTGGCGTTCCGCTGCCTCACCCGACGGGAAGCCGATGGCACCTTTTCCCTCGGCATGCCGGCCGGGGACGGGGGACCTTAAGACGCCATACCCGCCCGGGTTCAGTGCGGCGGCTCGGCTCTCAGCATGCCGTGACGCAGGATCTCGGCGGTCTCCCGGATGACAGTGTCGGTGTCCTCGCCAAAGTGGTTGGGTACCCCGAACAGAATTTCCACGGCAAAGTAGTTGAGGAAGAAGCGGCTCGCCATCATCACCGCGAGGACGGGAGAAATCCCCGGGCGCAGACGCCGCGTCAGTTCCTCCGCCCGCCCGTGCCGCTGCATGAACTCGGCGAAGCGCCGGGGCATGTCTGCGTAAAACTTGCGGATGTGCAGTCCCTCGAACTCCACCACATCCACGTACACCAGGGCCACGTAGCGCCGGTAGCTCTCCACCAGCTGCCGGGAGGCATGGCCGAGGGCCTCCAGGTTCTCCGGGAAGGTGCCGCTGGCCAGCGCCCGATTGAAGGGCAAGTCGGGATCGTCGATGGCCTGCCAGTACTGGTCCAGCAGGGTTCGATAGATCGCCTCCTTGTCGGCGAAATGGTGGTAGACGCTGCCGGTGGACACCCCCGCCGTGGTGGCGATGTCGCGGACGCTGGTGGCGCGAAATCCGCGTTGGGAGAAGAGCGCCAGGGCGGCGTTGAGGATCTGTTCACGACTGCGCTGGGAGCGGAGTTGTTGGTTCACGCAAACCTACCGATCGTTCGTTATTAATCTATGCTGCGCCCTCGGTCTCGTCAAGTCTGTCGCCGGAACGCTCTCTTGTCTGCGCTCACTGTTCTGGTGGTCTGGAGGCGGGAGCAGCGACCGGAGGTCCGACCGGCGTCGCCGTCGCAGGGGTGGCGGCTACCCCTCCCCCGAGCCGCCCCTCGAGCAGCCGCTCCAGCTCGGCCGCCCTCGCCACCCCGTCGCGCGGCAAGCGGAGAAACTTGCCTCCCCGGGTTTGCAACCGCAACACCGTGACGTCGAAGGGATCGGGCGAGAAGGCCAGATCGTTGAGAGCATGCCGCCGCATGCCGAGGCCGCTGCGCCACACTACCGCATCGTCCTCGACCACCACCAGGGGGCGGCGGGCCCCAAACCAGCGATACAGACCTTCCAGGGAGCCTACCATCAAGAGGGCCCCCAACACGGCGTCGGCCGCGCCGGTCTTCAAGAGCCCGAACAGCAGCGCCACTACCCCCGCCACCGAAGAGAGGGCGAGAAAGACGCCCCATGCCAAGGAACGAAAGAAGCACGGTCCCGGCGTGGCCGGAAAGAACTCGTGACGGGCCATCTCTACCTCCCCAGCGTTCTCGCTCAGCGCGCGAACTCCACCGCGCGCGTCTCGCGAATGACGGTGACCTTGATCTGCCCGGGATAGGTGAGCTCATTCTCGATGCGTCTGGCAATATCCCGGGACATCCAGATCGCCTCCTCGTCGGACACGTGATCCGACTCCACGATGATGCGCAGCTCCCGACCGGCCTGGATGGCGAACGCCTTCTGCACCCCCTTGAAATCGGCGGCGATGGACTCCAGGCTCTCCAGCCGCTTGAGATAGCTCTCCAGGATCTCCCGGCGAGCCCCGGGGCGCGCCGCCGAGAGCGCGTCGGCGGCCGTCACCAGCACTGCCTCCACGGTACGCGGATCGTGGTCCCCGTGGTGGCACTCCATGGCGTGGATGACCTCCTCGGACTCGCCGTACTTGCGCAGCAGCTCGCGCCCCAGGGACAGGTGGGTCCCCTCCAGCTCCCGATCCACCGCCTTGCCCACGTCGTGGAGCAGGCCGGCCCTCCTGGCGACGCGCGCGTTGACTCGCAGTTCGGTGGCCATGTAGCCGGCCAGGTGGGCCACCTCTTTGGAGTGGCTCAACACGTTCTGTCCGTACGACGAGCGGTACTGCAGGCGGCCCAGGAACTTGAGCAGTTCGGGGTGAATATCGGGGAATCCCAGCTCGATGGCCGCTGCCTCTCCGTCGCGGAAGATCTTCTCGTCCAGCTCGGCCCGCACCTTCGCGACGATCTCCTCGATTCGCCCGGGGTGGATGCGGCCGTCCTGCATGAGCCGCTCCAGCGACAGCCGCGCCACCTCCCGGCGAATCGGGTCGAAGCAGGAGAGCAGTACTGCCCCCGGCGTGTCGTCGACGATCAGATCCACCCCGGTGGCGGTCTCCAGAGCGCGGATGTTGCGGCCCTCCCGCCCGATGATGCGGCCTTTCATCTCATCGTTGGGCAGGTCCACCACCGAGACGGTACTCTCCACCACGTGGTCCGACGCCACCCGTTGAATGGCGAGGGAAATGATCCGTTTGGCCCGATTGGTGCCCTCCTGGAGAGCCTCTTCTTCGATACGCTTGATCAGTTTGGCCGCATCCATGCGCGCCTGGTTCTCCATCTCGCGCATCAGTTCTGCCCGGGCCTGCTCGGCGGTGAGGCCAGCGATCCGCTGCAGCTGCTGGCGCTGCTCGGCGATGAGGCCGGCAACTTCGTCCTCGCGAAGTGAGATGCCGACCTCTCGCTCATCCAGCGCCCGCCGCTGGTCGGCCAGCGCGCGTTCCTGCGCAGCCAGTTCCTCTTGCCTGAGCACGAGAGCCGCTTCGCGCTGCTCGATGCGGCGCTCCTGCAGAAGAAGTTCCTGCCGATACTGATGGGTTTCACGTTCGAACTCGCTGCGCGCTGCCAGGAGCTTCTCGCGCGCCTCCAGGGCCGCGTCCTTCAGCCGCCGCTCAGCCTCCTGCTCGGCCACCGCCAGCAGCCGGCGAGCCGAGCTCTCGGACTCCGCTTGTAACCGGGCGATGTCGGCGCGGGCACGACGGCCCAGCAACAGGATCACCGCAACCGTCACCAGGCCCGCCGCCAATGCGGCCAGCACAATGGTTGTAGCCATGGCCTCCCCTTTCAAGGAACATGGGGTACACCACGGCGAAGAGTCTTACCGGTGAAGAGAAGGGGAAAAGGCCCCCGCCCTCGGCCGTGTGAGCAATCCTATTTGAACCTGTTCTCCACAGGTGGGAACCTACTCGCCGTGCTTCGCTCGCCGGAGGGCTCGCTCCGCCCGGCAGGACCCGGCTCCCGACAAATAGGTGTTGGTTCACCAATAGTTTCGCTCATCACTAACCGCGCAGGGGCCTCCTTTCGTTTCGTTCCCTTCACCTCACGGGGCCTCGTCAATAGCCTCGTCCAGCCGTGCTATCAGCCCTTCCAGCCTTTGCCGAACTCTCTCCGTTCGTGTACCTGGTTCCGTCCTCTGTTCTCGAAACAGCTCATCCGCGATGTTGAGAGCCGTCAGCACCGCCAGCTTGGCGGTGTCGACGTGCGGGGAAACCTCGGCGAGCTCGCGCATGCGCCGATCCACGAAGCTGGCGAGCTCCTGCAAGTGCTCGCTCGACTGCGTGCTGCGCAGCTCGTAGCGTCGACCGAAAACCTCCACCGCTGCACGGGTGCTTGCCGCCATCCGCACCTCTCGCAAACAGTATACATTGCTCGTCAACGCAGGAAAAACCACTGCGAGAAAAACAGATGTCTGCAGACCCCAAGGGCTAGTCAGGAGGACTTGGCGGCCCGGGAGTCGTGGTGCATGGTCACCCTGCCCTCCAGGATCGCACCCTCCACCACCTGCAGGGCCGTGCAGGACACATCCCCGCGCACGTGACCGGAAGATTCGATCGACACCAGCTCCCTGGCCGAGAGGTTGCCCACCACCGTGCCAGAAATGACCACCCGCGTGGCGGTCACCTCGGCCTCCACCGTGGCGCCGGGCGCCACCTCCAGTGCTGCGCCGAGGGCAAGCTTGCCCACCACCTTCCCCTCCACGCGCACCGGGGCGTTTCCGCTCAGTTCCCCACTGAGGACAGTGTCACGAGCAATCACGGTCAACTCGCCCGGGCGAGCATCGGAGGAGCGAGAGAGGGAGACTTTGCCAAGAGCCGTCATGAGGCTGTCGAGGGTGCTGGAGCGGGCAACGGGATTCGAACCCGCGACTTTCAGCTTGGGAAGCTGACACTCTACCAGCTGAGTTATGCCCGCTCGCGGCGTACCCAGCCGCGCAAAGGTAGCCTGCGGTGGAGATACTGTCAAGGCCGAGCTCGATTCTCCCCCCATGGCGCTGGTGGAGGCGCCGAGAAGTTGCCCACCGGCCGGGGAACCAGTAGGATGGTCGCCGAGCCGGGTGCACTTCGGACGCCAATGGCGAAGGTGACGGAGGTAGGAGCATGAAGAGATCATTTCGGCTGGCCGCGGCTGGCCTGCTGATGGCAACCACCCTGCTCGCCGCCGAACGGCGAGAGGTCATCCAGCAGGCCTTCCGGGCGGACCCCGGCCGCCTCGTGCTCATCGACGCCGGACCGCTGGACCTCTTCGTGCGCGCCGCCGACGTTCCGGAAATCCGCGTCAACGCCGAACTGGCCGCGGGCGCCCTCAAAGAGGCACAGGCGCTGGCCTGGATCGACGCCCACCGACCGCAGATCGAGGACGGCGCCGAGGCCTTTCGTCTGACCGTGCCGGAGGCGCGCCGCTTCGGCCTGCTGCGCGGGGTCGTCGCCTCACGGGCCCGCCTGGAGGTCGTTCTGCCCTTCCGGGTCTTGCCGGACCTCGCCACCAGCTCAGGTAACCTGCGCGTGGAGGGAGAGTTTCCCGACACCCGCCCGCTGCGCCTGCGAACCGCCTCGGGCGATGTCTTTTTTGCCGGCTGGGCACCCCGCGTCGAGCTGCGCAGCACCTCCGGCAGCCTCGAGGTGCGCGCCAGCCGACCGCTGGAGGAGCTTCTGGCTCGCTCGGCATCCGGTAACGTGACGCTCGCCGGCGGCGCCCGTCTGGCGCGGTGCGACAACGGTTCAGGGAGTGTGCGGCTCAATGCCCTCGCTGGCCCGGCGGGAGTCGCCACAACGTCGGGGAACGTGGCGCTGCAGTTCGACTCGCTGGCAGCCGGGGACGAGGTTCGCGTGACCACCTCCTCCGGCCGGGTGACGTTGACCCTGCCACCCGGCGCCGAACCCGGCGGTACCCTGGCCAGCTCCCGAGGGGAGATCCGCTCGTCCTACGGGGGTGAGGCCAGTCCGGAGGGCGGCCGTTTCGTCCTCTTCGGTCGAAAACCCCTCCTCACCATCACCACCACCTCGGGTCGGATCGACCTGTCCTGATCCTGGACCGTCGCAGCGCCAGCCACCCCCGCCAGAGGAACTCATCGACCTCGCGGGCCAGGAGGCTCGGTCGCCGAGATGTCCACCGGCCGGGGCTTCATCTTTCTTGCAACGAGCGGCTTTGCCATCAGCCGCATGGCCGCCATCCTGGCGCGGTAGAGGCGAAAGCGCAGGTCCCGCGCCCCCAGGTAGGCGGTGTCTCCGGGGTTGACCACCAGGGAAACCTGAATGTTGGGGATCACCTCGGAAGGAATGCCATGGCGGACCATGGCCTCCCACACATGGGCGAACACCCGCCGCATGTCGTCGGGATCGGGCGAGGGATACCCCTCCAGCAACGATCCCTTGAGCGGCCTGAAGATGCACACGGTGGGGAACGCCCCCACCGAGGTGATGTAGTCGATGGCTGCCAAGGTGTCCTGGATAGGCTCCAGGCCGGCAATGATTTCCCCCGAGACGGCCCCTTTCCCCAGCCTGGCGGCGGTGTACTCCATCGCCTCGAAAAACGCCCGCTGTCCGAGGTCGCGGCACTTGCCGGGACAGAACCTTTCGAAGTAATCGGGGTTGTGGAACTCGTAGCAGAAGGAGAAGTGGTCCGCACCCAGGGCGATGAGCCAGTCGTACTTCCAGAAGTCGTGGGCGAACACCGGCGCCACCTGCACGCCGATGAACCCCCCGACCCGCTCCCGGATCGCCTTGACGTAGGGGGCCGCCAGGTTCAGCCCGTGCACCGCCGAAGCCTCCGGCCGATCCTCCCGCTGGTAGCCGGCGTTGAAGTGAACGAAGGTGACCCCCGACTCTCGCTGGGCCGCCTGGGCCACCTCCACCACCTCGTCGACGCGCTTGCGCAGCACCTCGGCCTTGCCCACGTTCAACCCCGAGGTGCAGAACTTGCAGTGCCTGTCGTTGCCCGGATCCCAGAACCGACAGGTCTCCGAAATGTAGATACCCAGGTACGTCCCCTGCAGCACCCCGATGGACGGCATGGGCGTGCCCCGGGACGTGGTGCGGCCGTACCAGTCGGGCTCCGGCGGCAGATGAACCGGATAGGCCTCGTCGCTGCGCCGATCCACCACCAGGTAGTGGCCCGCCTCCTTCTTCAGGAGCAGTGGTGAGGCCGCCACGAAGTCCTCTTCCACCGGCACGTTGCACCAGACATCCTTGAGATCGCCGGGAATCACCAGCTCCAGCCCCGACCCCAGCCCGGCCCGGGTGCGGCGGAAACCCCGCGCGTCCTCCGCCAGCGTGCACGATGGATCGATCCGCAGGCCCCGGCAGAACAGTTCGATCTCCAGCTCGCACGGGTTGAAACGCGCCAATCTCCACTCCTCCCCCCTGCATGCTATCACCCACCCGACGCACCCTCCGGACGGTCGTGGTATGATTCTCGCCGTCGCGGTTGGGGCCGTAGCTCAGCTGGGAGAGCGCTAGAATCGCACTCTAGAGGTCGAGGGTTCGATCCCCTTCGGCTCCACCATTCAAAACAAAGCACGTACAAGCCAAAGCACCCCTCAAAAATCACGAAAAAGCCCCAAAAAACAGCGGTTAATGTGCGCGTCAGTGTGCCATTAGGCCCGTGACAATTCGTACCGAACGACACGGCTCATGACCCCCCGGTGGGTGCGGTTGGGGCTGCGCGGAGGGAGGGAGGCCACAGCCAACCCACCACCCCCGGGCAGCACGCTCGTTTCAGGAGAAAGGCGCAAATCCTGCACTCAGCCGAGGCTTCTCACTTGCGAGACGAGGGGTTTCACAGAATCTTCACTCTTCTTTCAACGGTGCCGACCACGCTCCCATTGGCTTTTCGGCCGGCGGCATGACGTCGCACGAGCCGAGCCCTGAGGAGGTGAGCGATGCCGATCACCGGGAACTCGGCCGATCTGTCGTTGGTCGATCTGGTCCAGGCCAACGTCCTGGTGCGCAACACCTGTCGCATCACGGTGGCGGGGCCGGCGGGCAGCGGCGTGCTGTATCTGGCCGATGGCACTGTCGTCCACGCGTCCTACGGGACGCTCGAAGGCCGCGACGCCTTTTTTGCTCTGGTGGCGGCGGGCGACGTCTTCTTCCAGGTGGAGACGGGGTTCAAGGCGCCACGCCGAACCGTCCACGAAAAGTGGGAGAACCTGGCGCTGGAGGCGATGCGTCTGCTGGACGAGGGGAAGGTACCGCTGGCACTGGCCGCTCCCCCTGCCGGGGCACGAGCGGTGGCGGCCACGGCGCCACCCCCCGCCACTCGCATCTCGATCCTCCCCCAGGAGCCGGTGCCGCAACCCGCACCCTTCCCCGCCCGCCCCGCTTCGCGACCCCAAGCCCAGCGGACACCCGGCCGGCTACCCCTTATCGCTGGCCTGGCGGCACTGGCCGTCCTGGCCGCGGCGGGTGGGTACTTTGCTCTGGCCCAGCGATCCCAGAAAGCCGACGATCAGCCCACGGCCGCCGCCGGTGCGTCGCCGAAGATCGAACCGGTGGAGGCCAGTGAGCTCACGTTGCCAGGCGACCGGCGACCCGTGCTGGTCGAGGGAACTCCGCCACCGTCGCCGCTGCCGGACCTGGCGGTCCGCCCCACCATCGTCTGCCGCATCCTCATCGGCGTCGACGGGAAGGTGCAGGAGGCCCAGGTGTACCAGTCGCGGCTGGACCTCGCCCAGTTCGAGGCGGCCGCCCTGGCGGCGGTGCGCAGCTACCGCTTCACGCCGGCAACCCGCAACGCCACGCCGGTCCCGGTGTGGATCAACTGGCCCGTCTCGTTCGAGTAGGCGGTACCCGGAGTGAAAGGGGGAGAATGATGCGCTGCCTGGTATCTGCGTGCCTGTTGATCGTCCTCGTGGCCACGCCCGGGGCTGGGGTCGAAACCGTTCGCATCAAGGGGTCCGACACCATCGGCGGCGCCCTGGCGCCCGACCTCGGCGCCGCCTTCCAGAAGCAGAACCCCCAGGTCAGGGTGACCGTCGAGGCGCTGGGTTCGGGTACCGCCTTCGTGGGACTCCTGGACGGCTCAGCGGACCTCGGCGCCTCCTCCCGACCCGCCAACGCCAAGGAGCTGGAACAGGCCGCCACGCGGGGGGTCACGCTCAAGGAGTTCCTGTTGGGGTACGACGGCGTGGCGGTCATCGTCCACCCCAACAACCCGGTGACCGCCCTCACCGTGGCCCAGATCTCCGACCTGTTCACGGGAAAGAAGCAGCGCTGGAGCGAGGTCGGCGGAGAAAACCGCCCCGTGCGGCGGATCTCCCGGCCCAGCTACTCGGGCACCCACGCCTTCTTCAAGGAGAAGGCGCTGCGCCGGGGCGACGCCCGGGGGCCCGAGGAGTTCGCGGCCGACACCCAGTTCATCGAGGACAACAACGACATTCTCGCCGCCGTCGCCGGCGACCCGGCGGCCGTGGCCTACGTGGGGCTGGGGTGGGTGGACGCCCGGGTGAAGGCGCTGGCGGTGGCCCCCTCCGCTGGCCAGGCGGCGGTCCAGCCCTCCCTGGACACCATCCGCACCGGCACCTACCCCCTCTACCGGCCCCTCCTCTTCTACACCCTGGGCGAACCTGCCGGTGCCACCCGGGAGTTCCTGCGTTTCGCCCTCTCCGACCAGGGTAGAGGGATCGTCTCGGCGCACGGCTTCGTTCCCTCCGACGCGCCGGTGCAACTGGCGGAGACCTCCGCTCGCTCACCCCAGGGCAGTCCGGGGACTCCCACCACTTACCGCATCACCTTCCCCGCCGGAGCAACGACGCTTTCCGACGAGGCGCGCGCCACCCTGCGGGCGGCCGCCGAGCGCCTGCGCAGCGGCGCCTTCCGCGCCATCGTGGTGGGGCATGCCGACGCCCGGGGCCCCGCCGCCGCCAACCAGGCCGTCTCCCGGGCCCGGGCCAACGCTGCCGCGGCCTACCTGCGGGCGCTGGGGGTGGCGCCGGGGGCCATCACCGTCGAACACCGCGCCGCCGAGGAACCGGTGGCCACCAACGAATCCCCCACCGGCCGCGCTGCCAATCGCCGTGTCGACGTCACCCTGGTGCCGTCAGGCAGGCCCTAGAGTCAGCATCGCCAGCAGCCCGGCGATCGCCAGCAGCACCACGCCCAGGCGCAGCCGGAGAGGGTCCGGGAAGTGAGGCATCCTGATGGCGAAGGAGCGAATGCCGGCGAGCAGGAGCAGGTGACTGGTCGCCAGGCCGGCGGCGAGGGCCGTGCCGAGCGCCATCCCGCCGGCCGACGGCACCCCCGCCGCCAGGAGGACCACCCCCACGGTCGCCCACCAGCTCCACAGGCCGGGGGTGGTCAGGGCGAGGCCGAAGCCGGCGGCGGCCGTCGCGCCCTTCTGCCAGGGGCGAGGGTCGCGCCGGGACCGGGCCGACGGCCACAGCATCACCAGCCCCGCCGCCGCCAGGCCCAGGCTCAACGCCGCGCCGCCCGCCCCCTCGCCCGCGAGGAGCCCGACGGGCAGCCGGGTCAGCCCGGCCAGCACGCCAATGGTGACCGCCACTTCCGCCGCCAAGGCTCCGGCCAGGAATACCGTGGCCGCTCGCAACCCCTTTTCCTGGGCGGTCCGCACCGCCGCCAGCGACAGGGCACCGGGGGGCAGGCGCGACAGCGAGGTCACGGCCCACACCCCGAGAAGCGTGCTCAAAGGCGTCGAGCCCATGAGCTGTTCGGGCTCAGCGCATTCCCACCGCCGCCGCCGGCTGCGGCAGCAGCTGCCGGGCCACCGCACCGCCGGGATGGATCCGCCGTCGGCCGGGCAGATGCCTCTCCACCGCCGCCAGGGCCGCCTCGTTCCCCTTGCCGGGCAGGCGTGAAAGCCCGGCACGTAGCTCCGGGAGCTGTCCGAGGAAGGAGTGGAGACAGGCGGCATCCAGCCGATCAAAGGGCACCGCACGCCCGGCGCCACAGCTCGCCACGAAATGGGCGTTGATCTCCTGCTCCATGTTGCCGGTTTCGGGCAACGCCAGCACCGGCTTGCCCAGCGCCACCGCCTCGCCTACCACCTGGTTCCCGGCGGTGGTGATCAGCGCCGCCGCCGACGCCAGGTCGGCGATGAAGCCGGCCTCGCTGATGGGGCGAAACTGCAGGGCGCCGTCGCTCGGCCGGTGGCCGGCGCCGTACACCCTCACCTCCCGGCCGCTGGCGGCCAGGACCGCGAGCAGCCGCGGGGGCGCCCCCCGCCGCAGGTAGGCCACCAGGTGCTCCCCCTCGCTCACCGTGGCCCGCTCCAGCTCGGGACGCAGCAGCACTCCCACCTGCAGCACCGGGTGAGCCGAGGCTTTCACCGGGAGAACGTAGAAAGAGGAGATCACCGTGAGCTCCTGGCCGCTGTAGAACGCCCGCACGAAGTGGGACATGAAGCGGGCGGCGCGGTACAACCTGGGGGGCAGACTCGAAAGATCGCAGTCCACCAAGAAGCGCTGATGATCCAGGCTGATGAAGGGCACCCCCAGGCGTCGGGCGACGCGCGGCAGGAGGGGCTCGAAATCGGTGATGACCAGGTCCGGGCGGCGCGCTGCCACCGCCTCGGTGATCCAGCCCAAGGTGGCTCCCAGACGCACGAGAAAGGGCAGCGCCGCCGCCGCCGTACAGGCGTGGCTCAGCCGCCCACCGCGTCCGTACCCGTGGCGCAACCCGGGGATTCGCAGAACCTCGACCTCGGTGCCGTGGTAGGCCGCATGCAGCAGATCAAAGGCATCGTGGGGCGCAAAGATCGTCACCGCGTGCTCTCTCCGCAGCATCTCCACCATGGTCCGCACCCGCGTGGCGTGGCCCCGTCCCTCGCCCGCAACCCCGTAGCAGATCCTCGCCATGACACCTCCACGGCGAGGCGCTCTCGCCGCTCGGAACGCACCTTGGGAAGATCCTGTGAAAAGGCGGTGGCGGCGCAACGAAGAGCTCATGAAGTTTGCTTCACGGCCTCTTCACAGGTCGCAGCGAGAAGTGAGCCATGCGGGCCTTGCGCTACCTCGCCTCGCTGGCCGCCAATCACCTGGGTGCTGTGCCGAGGCCATCCTGGTGTACTTACCTGGTCACCCTGCGCTGCAACGCCCGCTGCCGCATGTGCGATTCGTGGCGGCTGCCGCGCCGGAAGGAGATGTCACCCGATGAGGTGCACCGCGTCTTCGCCGCTCTGGGGCGTCTGGACGTGGTTCGCCTCAGCGGCGGAGAGCCGTTCCTGCGCGACGATCTTTCCGCCGTGGCCGGCGCCGTCGAGGAGGCGTCGCGTCCCCTCGTCCTGCACGTCACCACCAACGGCTCCTTCCCCGAGGCAGCGGAGGAGTTCGCCGCCACCTTTCCCCGTCCCCGGGCGCTGCGGTTTCTGGTGTCCTTCGACGGGCTTCGGGAGGAACACGACGCCAACCGAGGGAAAGCGGTAAGCTTTGCGCAGGCAGAAGATACGGTGAAGCGTCTGGCGCGCCTGGGCCAACGGCAGGGTTTTCGCGTCAGCGTGAATCACACCGTCATCTCCGAGCGCTCCCTGAACGACGCGGCGGCGCTGCAGGCGCGCTTCGCCGCCCTGGGGGTGGAGGTGGCCACGGTGCTCGCCTACGCCGAGTCGGCCACCTACACTCTGGACAGTCGGGCGCCCCGGAGCACCCCTCCCCATCCCTCCTCCGGATACCCGTTGCACCCCGATCTCGCCGGGGCGGACGTGGTCACCCTGATCCAGGGCGAGCTTCGACGCGCCCGGCTTACCCGAGACGCCTTGCTGAAGATCGGCAAGGTTTACTACCTTCAGGGGCTGCTCGCTCGCCTCGAGAAGGATCCGGCCCCTTCCCCCAGGCCGCGCTGCGTGGCCCTGCGCAGCCACCTGCGCCTGCTCCCCGACGGCAGCGTGCCGGTGTGTCAGTTCAACGGCACCGTGGTGGGCAACGTGACGACCACGTCCCCCCGCGAGCTCCTGCGCTCCCCGGCGGCAGCTGCGGGGCGGCGCTGGGTGGATGCCTGTCCGGGCTGCTGGGCGGAGTGCGAGGTCATTCCCAACGCCATCTACACCGCCGATATCCTTCGCGCCTTCCCTGTTCGTCCAGCCTTCGCACGGTCTTCACACCGTGCTGGTAACCTCTGACTCCAGGGAGACGCCCACCGATGCCGTCACACCCGACCCCCACCCCCCGAGCCAACCATCTGGATCTGCGGCAGATGGCCAGCGGCCCCCTGGGCGCCCTGCTGGGCCTGAGGCGCCTGGCCGGGCTCTATGAGCAGGTGGGTGAACGGGAAGACCCCGATGCCTTCCTGCGCTCCGCCCTGCAGCTGCTGCGGGTCAACTGGTCGGTGAGCGCCGCCGATGTGGCCAGGATACCCACCAGCGGCTCCCTGGTCGTCGTCGCCAATCACCCCTTTGGCGGCGTCGAGGGGATGGTGCTGGCCCTGGTGCTGCGGAGCGTGCGGCCGGACGTCAAGCTGCTCGCCAACGGCGCCCTCACCACCCTCCCCGAGCTGGCGCCGATCCTCATCCCCCTCGACCCCTTCGAGCGCCCCTCCTCGGTGGCAGCCAACGTGCGCGGACTGCGCGCTGCCCTCGCCTGGTTACGCCAGGGGGGCGCCCTGGCGGCGTTTCCCTCCGGCGAGGTCGCTCATATTCACCCCCACCGGCTGCGCATCGACGAACCGCGCTGGCGGGAAACCGTGGTGCGCCTGATCCGCCACACCGACGCCAGGATCCTTCCGGTCTTCTTCCACGGCGCCAACGGAGCTGCCTTCCAGGTGCTGGGGCTGCTGCACCCCATGATGCGCACCGCGCTGCTGCCACGTCAGCTCCTCAACAAGCAGGGCAAGACCATCCGCATGAGCGTCGGCGAACCGCTCGCCGCCGCCCAGCTCCCCGCCGGCGACGACCGGGCGGTGGCGAGCCAGCTACGGGAGCGCACCCTGCTCCTGCGGCAACGCCGCACCGGCGTCGCCACCCCCGGCAGCGCCAGCGATACCCCGCTGGCCCCGGCGCAGCCACCGGAGTTCCTGCGGGCCGAGGTGGAGCGCCTGCCCGCCGAGCACCTGCTCGCCTCCAGCGGCGATCTGGCCGTGCTGTGGGCGGAGGCGGCGCGCATCCCTCACCTAATGCGAGAGATCGGCGTCCGTCGCGAGGAGACGTTCCGCCGGGCGGGGGAGGGCACCGGCAAGGAGATCGACCTCGATCACTTCGACCCCGACTACCTTCATCTCTTCATCTTCAACCGCGCCAGGCAGGAGCTGGTCGGTGCCTATCGGATGGGCCTCACCGATCGGCTTCTCGCCTCCGGCGGTTTGCCGGCCCTCTATACCTCGACCCTCTTCCGCTTCAAGGACGAGCTCTTCTCCCGCCTGGGCCCGGCGCTGGAGCTGGGGCGCTCGTTCATCCGGCCCGAGTACCAGCGCTCCTTCTCGGCGTTGCTGCTGCTGTGGCGGGGAATCGGGGAGTTCGTGGTGCGCCACCCCCAGTATCGCTTCCTCATGGGGCCGGTGAGCATCAGCGCCGAGTACCAGCTGCTCTCGCGCACGGTGATTGCCACCTTCCTGCTCCGGTACCTGCGGCACCCCGAGCTTGCCCGCTTCGTGCGACCGCGCCGGCCGTTCCGCGTGCCTTTCAGGTACCGCCGGACCGCCTCGAACCTGGCGGATATCGAACAGGTGAGCTCGCTGGTCGCCCATCTGGAGGCGGATCAGAAGGGGATTCCGGTGCTGCTCCGGCAGTACCTCAAGCTGGGAGCACAGGTCCTGGGCCTCAACGTCGATCCCGATTTTTCCAACGTGCTCGACGCCCTGGTGCTGGTGGACCTGACCCGCACCGATCCCCGCGTCCTCGGGCGCTACCTGGGCAGCGAGGGCACGCGGTCCTTCCTCGCCTACCATGGCCGCGCCGCAGCCGCCACCCGGGCTCTGGTGGGGTAGGTGTCCCGCTCGCACTCCTCGGGGTCAGTCATGGAGCACACCGCACCGGCAGCGCCCGCCGCGAAGACCATCGGCCTGGTCGCCCACGACAACTGCAAGCGCGACCTCATCGCCTGGGCCCGCTACAACGTCGCCACCCTGGCTCGGCATCGCCTGTTGGCCACCGGCACCACCGGGGCGCTTCTGGAAAGAGAGCTGGGTCTCACGGTTCGCCGCCTGAAGAGCGGCCCGCTGGGGGGCGACCAGCAATTGGGAGCCTTGATCGCCGAGGGAGAGATCGACCTGCTGGTGTTCTTCTGGGATCCCCTCGCGCCGTTGCCCCACGACCCCGACGTGAAGGCTCTGCTGCGCATCTGCGTGGTGTGGAACCTGCCGGTAGCCTGCAACCGGGCCACCGCCGATTACCTGATCTCCTCGCCGTTGCTCACCTCGCCGTACCGCCGCGAGATACCCGACTACGAGGACTACCAGGAGCGCTTCACCCCCCGCACCGCCACCGGCGAGACGGCCTCGCGCCGGGAATAGCCCGTCAACCCCCCCCCTCTGGCCGACGGCGCAGCATCACGATGGTGCGATCATCGGCGTAGGGCACGCCGCCGACGAAGGCATCCAGATCGCGCTCGATGGCCCCCTGAAGCTCGGCCAGGGGAGCGCCCCGACTCCTCCGGCAGACAGCCGCCAGCCGCTCGCCACCGTACTCCTCCTCGGCCGCGTTGCTGGCTTCCGTGATGCCATCGGTGTACAGCACCAGCAGGTCACCCGGGCCCAGACTCACCTCGCCGCTCCGGTAGCTGGCCTGGGGCAGTAGCCCCAGCGGCGCACCGGTGGAACCCAACCACTGCGACTCTCCCGACGCCCGCACCAGCAGGGCGGCGTTGTGCCCGGCGTTGGCGTAGCGCAGGACACCGGTGCCGCTGTCCAGCGAGGCGACGAAGGCGGTGGCGTACTTTTCCGGCGGAGTGCGCTGGAACAGCCGGCGGGAGACGCGGCCGCAGATCTCCTCCGGCGGCAAGTCCTCCTCGATGGGGCCCGCCGCCAGCGCCTCCAGGGAGGCGGTGAGCAGCGAGGCGGCGATCCCCTTGCCGGATACGTCGGCCACCATCAACACCGCTCCCTCCCCGCCGGCGCGCGGCACGACCACGTAGTAGTCGCCCGAAACCACGCGGGAGGGCACGTTACCGGCGTGCAGTTCCCAGCGCGGCAGATCGGGTAGCGTGTCGGGCAGCAGCGCCACCTGGATGCGCCGCGCCAGCGCCAGCTCCGACTCCAGCCGGCGCCTCTCCGCCGCCTCCTCGGCCAGGGCGATGTTGCGCAGGCGCATGGCCGCCACCGAGCCCAGCGTCACCATGAGCTGGGCATCGTCCTCGCTGTACTGCCGCAGCGCCACCCGGCTGCCGAGCACGATCATCCCCACCGCTCCCTCCGGGTCCATCAGCGGCGCGGCCAGGATCGAGCGCAGTCCCACGTTCATGAGGCTCACCGCTTCGGAGAAGCGGGCATCGGTCTGGGCGTCGAGCACCAGGGCGGCCAGACCGCGGTCCACCACCTCGCGCACCAGCGAGCGCGACACCTGCAGCTCGGGAACCGAGGGGTTGGTCACCCGACTGGCGGCGCGCACGAACCCGCCGCCTGTCTCATCCCTGAGGAAGATCGCCGCCTGCTCGGGCTTGAGGTGCGAGAACGCCCGGTCCAGGATGAGTTCCAGCAGCTCCTCGCGGGAGATGGACCGGGACAACGCCTGCTGCACCTGGTTGAGCAGGTTGAGCCGATCCACGTGCCGGCGCAGGGTGGCGGCGTCGTCCTCCCCCCGCTTCATGCCGGCGAGGTCTCCGGCCCGCAGCATCTGGGAGGCCGACAGGAACACCGTGTGCTGCCCCAGCTCGCGCTCCTCCGGCGCCAGCGCCACCGCCTGGCCGCCCACCGCCAGCACGGTGAGCGTGCTCCCCCCCAGTCCGAGATGGTCCCCCTCGGCCAGCCGGCGCGGCCCCTCGATGCGGCGGCCATTCCACGTCGTGCCGTTGCGCGAACCCAGGTCCTCGACAAACCAGGCCCCGTCCCGCCGGAAGAGACGGGCGTGTTCCCGCGACAGGGCGCGGTCGGCGAGGAGCAGATGGGCGCGGGAGGAGCGCCCGATGATCACCTCGTCCTGGTCGAACTGGCGCTCGAAGGGGGCAGAGCCAATGACCACAACGCGAACCCTGATCATGGGGCGGCGAGTATGGCAGCGGTCTCCGAGGGGGGCAAGTCCCGTCCGCTGCGGCTTCCTCCTCCCCTGGCCATCCCGTCGGGGTTACTATCCCGCCGTGCCTGACCAGAACGCCGGCGAACAGGGACAGCGTGACACGGTCCGCGGCGTCGTGGAGCGGGTGACGTACCACAATCAGGAGAGCGGGTTTTGCGTCCTGCGGGTGCGCCTGCGCGGCCGTGGGGCGCCGATCACCGTGGTGGGAACCGCCCCCTCCGTCACCCCGGGGGAGCATCTGGAGGCGGAGGGCGAATGGGTCATCGACCCCAGGCATGGCCAGCAGCTGCGCGCCGTCTCCCTGCGCCTGGCCTCCCCCAGCTCGCCCCTGGGGATCGAGACCTACCTCTCCTCCGGCGCCGTGCGCGGGGTCGGGCCCCAGCTCGCCGGGCGCCTGGTGCGAGCCTTTGGCGCCCGCGTCTTCGAGGTCATCGAGTCCGAACCCGAAAAACTTGAGCAAGTGGAGGGGATCGGCCCCAAGCGCCGCGCCCAGCTGGAAGCGGCGTGGCGGGAGAAAAAGATCGTCCACGAGATCATGCTCTTCCTCCACGCCCACGGCCTCGGCACCGCACGCGCCTTTCGCATCTTCAAGACCTACGGCGAGAACGCCATCGCCACCGTGCAGCGGGATCCCTACGCCCTGGCTCGCGACATTCGCGGCATCGGCTTCAAGACCGCCGACGCCCTGGCACTGCGGCTCGGCTTCGACCCCCACTCCGAGGAACGCGCCCGCGCCGGGGTGGAGTACGTGCTGCTGGAACTCACCGAGCAGGGGCACTGCGCCTACCCGGAGGCCGACCTGGTGGCGCGCGCCGTCCAGCTCCTCGAGATCCCCGCCGACATCGTTGAACGCGCCCTCGAGCACGGCGTGGGGGAGCGCCGCCTGGTGCGCCGGGAGGATGCCGAGGGGCGCCGCCTGGTGTACCTGACCTGGCTCGATGAGGCGGAGGCCAGCGTGGCCGGGAACCTGGCCCACCTGACCGACGGCCCTCACCCCTGCCCGCCCATCGACATCGGCAAGGCCATCCCCTGGGTGGAGCGACGGCTCGGGCTGGAACTTGCCGCCGAGCAGCGCCAGGCGCTCACCCTGGCGGTCACCGCCAAGGTCATGGTCCTGACCGGCGGTCCCGGCGTCGGCAAGACCACCCTGATCAATGCCATCGTCCAGGTGATGGCGGCCAAGGGCCTGCGGGTGGTGCTCGCCGCCCCCACCGGGCGGGCGGCCAAGCGCCTGTCCGAGGCCACCGGCCGGGAGGCGCGCACCGTCCACCGCCTGCTGGAGTTCGACCCGGCCTCCGGCGCCTTCCTGCGGGGCCGGGACAACCCCCTCAAGGGCGACGTGTTCATCATCGACGAGTGCTCCATGCTGGACCTGCCCCTGGCGGCGTCGCTGCTGCGGGCCATCCCCCGCCACGGGGCGCTGATCCTGGTGGGAGACGTGGACCAGCTCCCGTCGGTGGGCCCCGGCTGCGTGCTGCGCGACGTCATCGAGTCCCGGGTCGTACCGGTGTGCCACCTCGCCCACGTCTTCCGCCAGGCCGCCCGCAGCGCCATCATCAGCAACGCCCACCGGGTCAACGGCGGCCAGATGCCCGAGTTCCCCCGCGCCCGCGGCGACGGCGGCCGGGAGCACGACTGCTTCTTCGTGCGCGCCGAGGAGCCGGCGAAGGGGGTGGAGCTGATCCTGCGCCTGGTGACCGAGGCCATCCCCCGCCGCTTCCGGCTGGATCCCGTTCGCGACGTCCAGGTGCTCGCCCCCATGCAGCGGGGGGAGCTGGGGGCGCGCAACCTCAACCAGGCCCTGCAGGCGGCGTTGAACCCCGCCGCCGCGGGATTGAGCCGCTTCGGCTGGAGCTACCGCGTCGGCGACCGCGTCATGCAAACCGTCAACAACTACGAAAAGGACGTCTTCAACGGCGACATCGGCCAGATCGCCGCCGTCGACCAGCTGGAGCAGACGCTCTCGGTGCGCTTCGAGGATCGCAGCGTCGACTATCACTTCGGCGAACTGGACGAGCTCCAGCCCGCCTACGCGGTGACCGTGCACAAGGCCCAGGGGAGCGAGTACCCGGCCGTGGTGGTGCCCATCCACACCCAGCACTACGCCCTGCTGCAACGCAACTTGCTGTACACCGCCATGACCAGGGGGCGCCGCCTGGTGGTGCTGGTGGGGACGCGCAAGGCGCTGGCCATCGCCGTGCGCACGGTGGAGGCGCGGCAGCGCATCACCACCTTGAAAGAGCGTCTCGCGGCTGCCCTCGCTGCCCGGGAACGCTGCTCCGAGCAACTTCCCCTTGCCCTGGTGGCCGACCCCGATCCCTCGGCACCCCGCACCTCGTAGGGGGCGCTGGCCCCTTTCGGGCCGGCTTCAGGTCTGACCCTGCGAGCCGCCGGAGAGGGATCGCACCAGCCTTTCCAGCTCGGCGACGCGGGCCTCCAGGGCAGCCAGGCGAGGTTCCCAGCCGCTGGGGGAGGGAGCGGGAGCGCCACCCGCCACCGGGCGTACCGCCTCGGCCCCCTCACCCACCAGGTGAATCCAGCGGTTCTCCTTCTTTCCTGGCTGCAGCGGCAATTCGGCCACCAGGGGAGCCTCCCCCGCCGCCAGGCGACGCAGCACCGCCTCGACGGCGGCCGGCGAGGGGAAGTCGTACATGCGCTCACAGCGCTGCCGCAGCTCTCCCGGCGTCTGCGCGCCGCGCAGCAGGAGAACGCTCATCACCGCCTTGCTGGCCGGCTCCAGCTCCCAGCGGCGATCCAGGGAGTGCTCCCAGCGCTCCACCCGGGCGCCGCTGGAGCGCCACACCAGGGCGTGCTCGCGCAGGCGCTCCAGGGCCGAGGAAACCTCGCTCTCGCCGAGGGTCATGACCGGCTCGCGGCTGGTCTTCTGGTTGCAGGCGGCAAGCAACTGGTGGAGCGTCAAGGGATAGGCATCGGGGGTGAGCTGCTCCTTTTCCAGCAGCGACCCCAACACCCGGATCTCCACCTCGTCCAGGGGGCGCGGGACACGCAAGGGTGGGCTCCTCCTTTCACCTCTCCCCGGGAGAACGGCATCCCCTCTCCCAGGACCGCCAGCCGGGGTGGGGGGGGCGCCCCCCGTGCTCGTGGGGCGTGGGCTTGTCCCCCCGGCTTCAGACTTCCAGCTGTTGCAGGGCAGCCAGGAGGCGTTCCAGCCTGCCCCGCACCTCTTCGCGCTCCGCCTCGAGCGCGGCCACCCGCTGCTGGAGGGCTGCGAGATCCGCCTCGCCGGTGCGAAAGGCGGCGTTTTCCGCCTCCAGCTCGACCACCCGCTGTTTGAGCTGCCGGTGCGCCGCGATCAGGCGCTCGATGCGGCTTTCCAGTGCGTTGTACACGTCCATGGGGCACTCCCTAATCGAAACGAACGCCCAGCTCGGCGGCCAGCCGCTCCATGGCGGCAAAGTGGGCGGCGTTCACCTCCTCCTGGGAAAGGGAACGCTCGCCGTGTCGGTAGGTGAGGCGCAAGGTGGTCTTCACCTCTCCCGCCGCCACCCCTTCGCCCCTGTACTGCACCACGGGCGCCACCCCCTCCAGCCACTCCGGGGCAGCGGCCACCAGCGCCCCCACCAGCTGATCGTACGTGAGGTCGACGCGGTGCCGCACGGTGAGATCGGCGATTACCGCCGGAAAGCGCGGCAGCGGGCGGAAGGCCGTGGTGCCATCCCCCCCGACCGCCTCCAGATCCACCTCGGCTACCCACAGGGGCTGGGCGATTTCCAGTCGTCCGGCGATCACCTCGGCGAGTCGCCCCGCCACCGCGATCACCCTCTCGCCCAGCGTCACCTCGGCCCCCTGGCCACCCTCCAGGAGGGCGCAGCGGCCCGGCCGCCAGCGAGCCGGAGGCAACCCCAGGGCGGACAGGAAGCCCTCCACCAACCCCTTGAGATCCAGAAAGTCGGCGCTCCGCCGGGCCTCCCAGCTGCCCACCTCGCCGGCCAGCACCAGGGCCGCCCGCTCCTCTTCGCGCACCCCGCCCGAAGTACCGAAGAAGGCCCGCCCCACCTCGCCCAACAGCACCGCGCTGGCACCCCGCCGCAGGTTGCCCGCCGCTGCCTCCACCAGACCCGCCAGGAGGGAGCGGCGCAGCACCGAGGCACGGGCGGACAGGGGGTTGACCAGGGGGACGGCCTCCCCTCGCCGCGCCAGTGGCGAGGAAGCGGTGGCCGCCTCCAGGTCGGGGTCAGTAAAGGAGTACGTGATCGCCTCGGCGGCCCCCACCGCCGCCAGGGCGCGGCGCGCCCGTTCGACCAGCGGCCAGGAGCCCAGGCGACGCCCGGGACCCCGGTCGGAAGCGGGGAGCACCGCCGGCACGCGCTCGTACCCCCAGTGGCGCAGCACCTCCTCGTAGACGTCCTCGGGCAACTCCAGATCGCTGCGAAAGGTGGGCACCGTGCAGCTCACCAGATCGCCGTTGCGCACAGGCGCCAGCTCCAGCCGCCCCAGCAGCGAGATCACGAACTCCGGCGGCACCTGGCAGCCAGCGAAGGCGTTCAGGCGTTGCAGGGAGAGGACGATGACGGCGGGCGCCGGTGGCTCGGGAGCGGAGTCCAGCACCCCCGGCGCCACCTCGCCGCCGGCGATGCGGGCGATGAGGGCGGCGCAGGCATCCACGGCGACGCGGGCCATGGCCCGGTCGGCGCCGCGCTCGAAGCGATGGGAGGCCTCGGTCTTCAGGCCCAGGCGGTGGGCGGTGCGCCGCACCCGCTGGGGGTGGAAGGTGGCCGACTCCAGCAACACATCGCGCGTGGATGCAGTGATTTCCGTCTCGGCCCCCCCCATGATGCCGGCCAGGGCCACCGGACGCAGGGCATCGGCGATCACCAGGTCGCCGGCTTCCAGCACCCGCTCCACCCCGTCCAGGGTTCGCAGGATCTCCCCCGGTCGGGCCGCCCGCACCCGCACTTCCCGTCCTGTCAGCAGGTTCAGATCGAAGGCGTGCAGGGGCTGGCCGAGGTCCAGCAGCACGTAGTTGGTGGCGTCCACCACGTTGTTGATGGGGCGCACGCCGCAGGCGCTCAGGCGGGCCGCCAGCCAGGCCGGGGAGGGGCCCACCCGCACCCCCCGCACCACCCGGGCGCAGTAGCGCGGGCACCCCTCGCCGTCCTCCAC
>JABRVY010000322.1:0-1095 GCA_039961755.1 Acidobacteriota bacterium
TCCCGACGCACCGCCCACCAGACGTTCTCCCCCGAGGGATCAAGGAGCTTGACCTCCAGGGTTTGCCGCCCCCCCGACCCTCTCCAGGCGAGCGCCAGCTCCCAGTTGTCGGGCAGCTCCAGGGGCAGGGACCGGCGCGCCGCCGCCCACCCTCCGCGTCCGCGGAAGTCGTACTCCAGGCGCATGGCCCGGCCGCAGGCGGCCTCGGCCGAGGTCAGCGTCATCGCCACCCCGTCGGCGGGGCGAGCCTCCCAGAGCCCGGGCTGCTCGAAGTCGTCCAGCAGGATGGGGACCTCGGCGTGGGCGGACAGCCCCCAGATCACAGTAACTGCGGCCACTACCTGCCAGCCACCCCGCCGCGCTCCGGAGATGTCGGACGGCACCTTCACTGCTGCAAACCTCACTCCTTCACCCCCCCCAGGGTAATGCCCGCCAGGTAGTGCCTTTGCAGGGCCAGGAACAGCAGCAACACCGGCAGCACGGTCAGCACCGAGGAGGCCATCATCAGCTCGATGTCCTGCACATGCTCCCCGGAGAGGTTGGCCAGGGCCACCGGCAGGGTGTAGCGGGACTGGTCGGTGAGCACGATGAGCGGCCACATGAAGTCGTTCCACGTGCCCATGAAGGTGAACGCCCCCAGGGTCACCAGGATGGGCCGGCACATGGGCAGCACCAGCGACCGGTAGATCCGCCACTCCGAGGCGCCATCCATGCGCGCCGCCTCCAGCACCTCGTCGGGCAACGACAGGGCGTACTGGCGCATCAGGAAGATGCCGAAGACGCTGGCCATCCCCGGGACGATCACCCCCCACAGGGTGTTGACCAGCCCCAGCGACCGCAGCAGCAGGAAGAGCGGCAGCATCCCCACCTGCGCCGGCACCACCAGCGCCGCCAGCAGGGCGGCGAACAGCCGCTCCCGGCCGGCGAAGCGCAGCTTGGCGAAGGCGTAGCCGGCCATGGAGTTGAGCAGCAGCGAGAGGCCGGTGACCGCCAGGGAGAGGACCAGGGAGTTGCGGAAGTACCTGCCCACCTCCAGCCGCGTGAAGAGGTCCCGGTAGTGGCCCAGGGTCGGGCGGCTGGAGGTGGGCAGGTACT
>JABRVY010000323.1:0-1218 GCA_039961755.1 Acidobacteriota bacterium
CCCTCGCCGAGCCCCACCGCCAGCACGCTGGGGGCGGCGGCCAGCGCCCCGGACAGCAGCTCGTCGGTGGGGGTCGCCTCCACCAGGAGGAGATCCAGCACCACCGCCCGGGCCCCCTGATCCGCCGTGGCCTGCACCAGCCTGGCCAGGGTGTCCCGCGGCCACGGCCAGGGACCCAGGCGGGCGAGGGATGATTCGTCGATCGCCACCACCGCCACCAGGTCAGGAGAGCGAGAGGGGGCGAGGCGGAGCGCGGCGTCGCGCAGGGCCAGCTCCAGGGGTGCGAAGGTCCCCGCGCTCGCCAGCAGCAGCGCCGCCGCGGCGCAGGCGGCGGCGACGATCAGGGTTGCACGCCCACTCCCCGCGCCGGCGGCGCGCCGGTCCTCATCCGCTCCCACAAGGGAAATGATACCAGCGACTTGCGCTTCAGCTGGGTAGGCCGGCGGGGCCTGGCGAGGTGTCCGGGAGCGACGCAGAGGGGTCAGAGGGGAGCGAGAGTCACGCCCAGGTTTCGCCGTCGTCCAGCACCCGGCCGCCGCCGTGGCGCTTGGCGGCGTAGAGGGCCAGGTCGGCGCGCTGGACGAAACGGACCACCTCCTGCTCCTGGAAGACGGCGGAGGGTGCCACCACTGCCAGCCCCGCCGAGGCCCCCACCGCCAGCTCGCGCCCCTGCCAGGGCACGCGCAGGGAGCCGATGGTGGCGATGAGCTTGTCGGCCACCAGCAGGGCGCCCTGGCGGTCGGTCATGGGCAGGATGACGGCAAACTCGTCGCCGCCGAAGCGGGCGGCGGTGTCGGTGGCGCGCACGGCGTGGGCGAGTGCATTCCCCACCGCCTGCAGCACCGCATCTCCGGCGGTGTGGCCGAGGGCGTCGTTGATGGCCTTGAAGCCGTCCAGGTCCAGGAGGACCAGGGCAAGGCGGCTGTCCGCCGGCGAGCGGGACAGGCGCTGCAACTCCTGGCGGGCCACCTCGAAGAAGCGGCGCCGGTTGGGCAACCCGGTGAGCTCGTCGGTGGCCGCCAGGTAGGCCAGTCTCTCCTGTTTCTCCGCCAGCTCGGCGGTGCGCGCCGCCACCTCCTGCTCCAGGCGGTGGGTGAGGGCCTCGGAGGCGGCGATGCGCCACCGCGCCCACCCCCACGCCGCCAGCAGCATGGCGGTGGCGGTCACCGCCCAGCCGAGGGGGGTGCGCCAGAAGGGGAGGGCGACGGTGAACTGCAG
>JABRVY010000324.1:0-1759 GCA_039961755.1 Acidobacteriota bacterium
CCAGACGTCGCACCACCCCCCCGGCGAGCAGACCCAGCACCTCGACGGCAATCACCCAGAGCAGGACGGCCGCCGCCATCTCCCACCCCGCGCCACCCAGCCAGCAGGGCAGCGTACCTATCTCCTGCCACCGCTCCAGGTACGGAGGAATTCCCCGCGCCTCGAGCTCTACGGTGTGCCACCGCCTCGCCGGGGGCAAGCTGACGCGCTCCAGCAGGGCTCGCGCCAGCTCGGGGGAATATGCGGGGGTCTTGGTGAACACCCACACCGGGGGGTGGTCGTAGACCGACAGGCTCTCCTCCGCGCGCAGATCCAAAAGCGGCCCCAGCCGGCGAGTGAAGGACGCCGCCTGGCGAAACCCCAGCGCCCCCGAGAACAGCAGGTGGTAGTACTCCGAGGTCAGGGGGTAGGCGTCCGGCACCCGGCAGATCGACCCCACCCCGCGCTGGCTCGCCAGCACCACCGCATCCGCCAGCTCCAGGGCCGCCAACAGAGCCTCCCGCTTGGCCGGGGTGTCGGGGTCGAAGACCCGCATGCTGAGCTGCACCAGCCCGTGGCTGCGCCCCACCGGCAGTGCGTCATCCCAGTACTCGCTGGTGACGATGGCTCCCGGGGGGAGGTTGGCCTCCAGCCACCGGCTGGCCTCCAGGCGGGTGTGCTCCCGCCAGCCGATGGACGCCCACCCCAAGCCCCACACCAGGGTGCCGCCCACCACCGCCGCGCGCACCCAGGGTCGGCGGCGAGCGAGCCACCACCCGGCGCCCAGGACGGCCAGCGGCAGAACCGGCTCCAGATGGCGAACCGAACAGACGAAGCGGGTGAGTGGCCACACCAGCCCGGGCAGCAGGAAGGCCAGCAGCGGCCACCAGCGAGCCTCGCCCAGCACCGCCCGTGCCGCGATGCCTCCCACGCCCAGCACGACGGCCATCCCCAGCAACGGCCCGGTGCCCCAGATCAGCAGGTTGGCGAGGGGCTCCAGAACGGGCAGGCGGTCGGCCCACTGGAGGTTGGGGGGATACTGCCCGTTGCCGGCGAAGAAGTAGGCCAGCTGCTGCAGAGCCGCCAGACGGCGCGGGTTGGGGTGGAGCGAGAAGACGCCGGCGAACAGGCCGGGATCGGCCACCTTCACCGCCAGCAGGGCGGCAGCGCCCAGCACCATGGCTGCCGCCAGCGTCCACGCCACGGTCCGTCCGGCCGGCGGCCGTCGCTGCCAGGCGGACACCCCCAGCGCCACCATCGGCACGAGCAACGCCAGCACCAGGTTCGGCTTGCAGGCTGTCGCCAGGCCCACCCAGAGGCCCGCTCGCGCCACTCTCCCGAGGGTGACCGGCCGCCCCACCACCTCCCAGGTCGCCGCCACCACCAGGGTGGTCCCCCACACGTCCACGGTGGCGAAGCGGGCCTGCTGCACCAGCAGCGGTGCACTGCCGTACAGCACCCCGGCCAGGAGAGCCCCGCGCGGCCCGGCCAGCCGCCGGGCCAGGGCCACGAGCAGCACCATCCCCACCAGGTCCATGAAGATCGTCAGCAGGCGGGCGGCGGGGAGGAGCTCGCCCAGCTGGGCAAGGCCAAAGGGCGTGGTGACGGCGCGAATGAGCTGGGGCGGCAGGGCGCCGTAGACGTAAAACGCCGTCCCGTGATTGTTGGGGTTGGCGGGGGTGCGCCAGGGATCGAGGGCCTCACCCAGCGAGGTGGGGGCCTTGAGTTTCAAGGCCTCCATGAGGAGGAAGCGTTCGTCGGGATGCTGGTAGGTATAGCC
>JABRVY010000325.1:0-2007 GCA_039961755.1 Acidobacteriota bacterium
CCCCCACGCCCACACGTACACCGACGCCTGGCCCCACCCCGGCGGCGGGGTACGTGGGCTTTCTGGAGGCGACCAACGAGGTGTTCACGGTCCTGGAAAAACTGGGAGTGGCGGGCAGGCCGCGCTTCGAGGACGTCGTGCGGGACCTGCAGACCCGGGGCCTGGACGCCAAGCTGGACGAGGCGGTCTCCCGCTGGCCCGGGCTGGCGACCCGCTTGCCCAAGGGGTTGCTCATCAACTACGGGAGCGGGTACACCCGCCGCAACGGCTCAGTGCTCAGGGGGACAGTCACGGTGGACGCCTCGGGGCTCAACATCACCCCCACCCGAATCACCGGCTCCCTGGTGCTGTCGTCCAGCAACTTCTCCCAGAACAACGTCCCGGTCGTGCTGCCCACCGTCACCGTGGGCGCCGACCTCACCACCGACGCTTACCAGGTGTACGGCAGCCTGAGCTTTTCCGGCAGCGCCACCACCCCCGAGGGGCCCGCCTCGCTGTCGGGCAACGTCCAGGTGTTCAGCGGCATCTGCGCCCGCTACCCCCTGGGCGGCACCCTCACCCTCACCCATGCCGGAGCGACCCGGACGATCACGTTCAACTCCCGCTGCGACGGCACCTTTACCTTCAGCGGTGGGCCCCTCGGCTACTACCGCTTCGAACTGCGCCCGAAGATGTGCGACGGCTCCGGGTATTCCCCCTTTGGGGTGAACGTGGCGGTGGCCGCCGAGGGCAGTGCCCTGGTGGTGGACCCCACCTGCCCGGGGACCAGCAGCTACGGGGCGCGGAACCACCGCCTGTCGGGGACCGTCTCCTCCACCGCGGTGCGCATGAGCTTCCGCAGCTGGTACGCGGATCACTTTTACCAGGGCACCTTCGAGGGCACCTCCAGCAACGGGGTGCTCTACCCCGGTACCGCCCTCTATACCGTCACCGTCTACAACACCGCCGGCGATCCCAACAGCGGGGTGCGCTGTCAGAGTGGTATCTTCACCGCCACCGGCGCCGAGGTGACGTTTCTCAAGCTGCCTGTCTCGTACTGCCAGTAGGGGGGAGGCGGGCGGTGCCGGATCGCCGCGTGTGGGGGGGCGCGATGGTGTCGCTCCGTTCGACGGCGGTGACCCGGCCTGACCGCCGTGTCGCGGGCCCCGCCCCCGCCAGCGGGGGATCATGAGCCCTCTTCGGCTGGCCTGGTGCAACGTCTGGCGGCAACCCGCCAGGTCCCTGGCGTGCACCCTGGCGGTGGGGGTGGGAGCCTCCTTTTACCTCCTCCTCACCGGCAGCGCGGCCGCGTTTCTGGAGCAGTTCGAGCGCATGGGCCGGCTGCTGGGAGCCGAACTGGTGGTCCACCGCAGCCGGGCCACCTCCCCCTGGAGCGCCACTCTTACCGCCGGCGAAGTGGCCCAGCTGGCGGCGGTGGAAGGGGTGCGGCGGGTGCATCCGGTGGCCATCGGCCGCACTGACGTGCTGGGGGACCACTTCTTCATGGTTTTCGGCCTGGACCCCTCGGCGGCCATGGTGGCGGGGCTGCGGCAGCTCGATGGACGGCTGCCGCCCCCCGGCACCCGGGAGATTGCCGTGGGGACCTTTGCCGCCCGGCGCCTGGGGCTGGCGGTGGGGGAGGCCTTCGACCTGCGGGGTCGGCGGCTGGCCGTCACGGGGGTGTACCGCACCGGGCACAGCCTGCTGGACCACGGGGCCATCGTGCCCCTGGCGCTCGCCCAGGAGCTGTTCAACTTCGGCGACCACGTGAGCTTCGTCCTGGTGGCAACCCGGGAAGGGGTGGATCCGAGCCGGCTTGCGGAGGTTATCTCAGCCCGCTACAGCGGCTTGGAGGCCACCACGACGGACATGTGGGTGTCCATGTACGGGCAGTTCCAGCTGGCGAGGTCCTTTCTCCGCTTCGTGGCGGTGCTGTGCCTGGTGGTGGCCATGGTGTCGGTGTCCGCCGTGCTGCAGATGGCGCTGCTGGCGCGGGCGAGGGAGTACGCCATCCTGCGGGCGCTGGGG
>JABRVY010000326.1:0-2973 GCA_039961755.1 Acidobacteriota bacterium
TGGCGCGTCCGAGTGAGGCCCGAAGCGGGGAGCGGGAACGAGCATGGGCAGCACAGCCAAGAAGATGAATGTTTTCGAGCGCTACCTCTCCCTCTGGGTGGGGGTGTGCATGGTGGTGGGGGTGCTGCTGGGCAAGGGGTTTCCGGGGCTGACCGCACGGCTGCGCGAGCTGGAGTTCGGCGCCGGCAGTCAGATCAACATCCCCATCGCGGTGCTCATCTGGCTGATGATCTACCCCATGATGCTGAAGATCGACTTCGCCTCCATAGCGCGGGTGGGCAAGCGGCCGCGGGGGCTGGCCATCACCCTGGTGATCAACTGGCTCGTCAAGCCGTTTTCCATGGCGTTCTTCGGCTGGCTGTTCTTCAAGCATCTTTTCCTGCCCCTGATCGGGCCGGAGCTGGCCAGCCAGTACATCGCCGGGGTGATCATCCTGGCCGCGGCCCCCTGCACCGCCATGGTGTTCGTCTGGTCGTACCTCTCCGACGGCGACCCGGCCTACACCCTGGTGCAGGTGTCGGTGAACGACCTCATCATGCTGGTGGCCTTCGCCCCGGTGGTGAAGCTTCTGGTCAGCGGCGCCACCGATCTGGAGGTGCCGTTTCATGTGTTGCTCTATTCGGTGCTCATCTTCGTGGTGATCCCCCTGGGCGCCGGGACGCTCTCCCGCCTGTGGCTCATCCGCTCCCGCGGGGAGGCGTGGTTTACGGGGAAGTTCGTGACCTTCTTCCACCCCCTGACGGTGATCGCGCTGCTGGCCACGCTGGTGCTCATCTTCGCCTTCCAGGCGGAAAACATCACCACGCGCTGGTTTCACGTGCTGCTCATCGCCGTGCCGATTCTCATCCAGGTGTACTTCAACTCCTCGCTGACCTACGGACTGATGAAGCTGTTCCGGGTGGAGTACGCAGTGGCGGCGCCGGGGGCCCTGATCGGGGCGTCGAATTTCTTCGAGCTGGCGGTGGCCACGGCCATCGCCCTCTACGGACCGGGGTCGGGGGCGGCGCTGGCCACCGTGGTGGGGGTGCTGGTGGAGGTGCCGGTGATGCTGTCGGTATGCCACCTATGCCTGGCCACGCGAGGGTGGTTCGAGGGCGGCGCGACGGCCGCGGCGGTGCGCCGCTAGAGCCCGGGCCCCCGCGGGGCCAGGCCGGTGGGTGATGAAGACGGGGAAGTAGCGGCAGCGAATGGGGGAAGACCCATGAGGCTACCCCCCAGGGGAGGCACCGATGACGGGACGTCTCCTCGTGATGGTTGGCCTGGCGATGGGGGTCTGCGGATGTCGCAGCGCGGCACCGCCGGCGCGGGGCGACGCCACGGTGCTTCCGGGGGGCGTCGGGGAGGCGGTGGCGCGGGTGCTGGCCGCCGCCGAAGGGTGCGATCTGCAGGTGGCCGGCGCCGAGTCGGAGCCCGAGGGGAAGGTTGCGAAGCTGGTGCTCCTGGACCAGTGGCGGGACCCCCAGCCGGAGAGTGCGGTGCTCCTGGTGGCGGTGGACGAGGGCGCAGGCGTGAGCACCGTGCGGGTGATCTCGCGTTCCCTGGCCGACTACGGGCGTCCTGCCCCCTCCTTCGGGGGCCACGGGTTCCCCTCCTGCACCCCCTGCGCGGCCGCGGCGGTCGGTGGCGAGCTGGCGGTGTTCTCCCCCTCCCGGGCGCTGGCGGCGGCCCATCGGGCGCGGGCCTGCCTGCTGGGGAAGTTGGCACCGTAGGCGGTGAGGAGCGACGGCCTCGGCGGCGGGCTTCCGGTTTGACAGGAGCAAATATGCGTCCTATATTTCGCAAGATGACGAAAGATTCCCGCCGGGCTGCCCTGCGCATGGGGTGGAGGCTGGTGCCACTGACCCCGCCGGGGGACGCCTCTCATCCCGGGCCGGGGGGTGAGGCTCGGGATCCGACACCGGTGGCTGGGCTTGGGGATCGTGAAATGAGGAGGACGCCGTGGGTGATGTGAAGGTGGTGGAGGTTCTGGGGCCCGGGTGCCCGCGTTGCCAGGAGACCTACCGGGTGGTGCGGCACGTGGTGGAAAGCCGCGGGGTGGAGTGCACCCTGCGCAAGGTGGAGGATCTCCAGCGGATGGTCGCGCTGGGGGTGCTGCAGACGCCGGCCGTGGCAGTGGACGGGAAGGTGGTGCTGGCCGGTCGTATCCCCAGGGCCGACGAGGTGGCGAAGCTGTTGGGGATCGAGTAGCGGAGCGGCGCACCCTCTCGCGCCGTCCAGGCCGGGTCGGTGCGGCTGGTGCCGTGGCGGTCCCGGGGGGGCGCGGGAGGAGCCGAGGACCGATGGCAGCGAACAGGGGGTGAGAGGTGTCGGAGAGGACCAAGTTCGCGCTGATGGTGGGGGTGTTTCTCCTGCTCTACGCCCTCCCCGTGGAGCACGGCCGGGTCCAGCAGGCGTTCCTGGAAGGTCTGTGGCTGCTCCACGACTATGCCCGGGCGCATGTGCTGCTGTGTCTGGTGCCGGCCTTCTTCATCGCCGGGGCGATCGGGGTCTTTGTCAAACAGGGGGCGGTGCTGCGCTACCTGGGCTCCACCGCCCCCCGTACCATGGCCTACGGGGTGGCCTCGGTCTCGGGGTCGGTGCTGGCGGTCTGCTCGTGCACGGTACTGCCTCTATTTGCCGGAATTTACCAGCGGGGTGCCGGCCTCGGGCCGGCCACCGCGTTTCTGTACTCGGGCCCCGCCATCAACGTGCTGGCGGTCATCCTCACCGCCCGGGTCCTGGGCGTCGAGCTGGGGGTGGCGCGGGCGGTGGGGGCGGTGGTCTTTGCGGTGGTGATTGGCCTGGCCATGGCGGGCATCTTCCGGCGCGAGGAGAGGGAACGCCAGGCCAACGGTTCCGACCCCTTCGCCCATCAGGCCGCTGGCGGGGGCCGCGCGGGCTGGCAGGACGCGGCGTCGATGGCGGTGATGATCGCCATCCTGGTGCTGGCCAACTGGGGGGAGCCCAACCGCGAGGTGGGGCTCTTTGCCGTGA
>JABRVY010000327.1:0-1349 GCA_039961755.1 Acidobacteriota bacterium
CTGTGGGTCGTCGTGCCGTCCTTCTGGCGCCCGCGCGCCGCGACGGCGCCTCGCGCCGAAGAGGCCACACACTCCCAGTGAGCCCGGTCTGCCGTCGCGGTTGACGGAAGTGCCAGCGCCAACTGGTCTGGCGTGGCGAGGGGAGAGCGCGGCTGGCCGCTCTCCCCTTTTTTTCCTTTTCGTCCCCGCTTTCTGCGGGCGGCGCGCAGGAGGGCCGCTCACACGGCCACGGGGGTGCCCTCCCGGCGGGCCACCTCGACGATCAGCGAGCCCCGGTCCTCGGCCCACTGCCGCAGCCCGCAGGGGCGGGGTTCCAGACGGGCGTCCACCCGGGCGGCCAGGCGCCAGAGCGCAGCCACCGTGGCCCACTCCACGGGAGGGTCAAAGTGAGGGGACACCACCAGCACGTCGATGTCGCTCCAGGGCCCGGCGCTGCCCCGCGCCCAGCAGCCGAAAACCACGCCAAACGCCGGCTCGAGGCCATGCTCCCGCAGGTGCGTGAGCAAGCGCCGAACCACCGCTACAGCTTCCCCTTCAACCACCTTCGTGTCTCCTTTGCGGCGGAAAACATGGCCTCGGCCTGCTCCTGGGTGGGAAGCGCCGGCAGGGCGTCGGGGTAGCGTCCCGCGAGATTGAAAACGTTGAGCTCTGCCAGACAGGAGTGCATGGATTCGGGAACCCGCAACTTCGTCAGCTCTACGAGTCAAAGGAGATTGTGCAGGCGCGGAGGAAGGTCACACAGCCGGCGCGCCACCGCCGCCTTGAGCAGTTTCTCCAGCGACAGCTTGGCAAAGAGGAGGACGTGGCGGAGACGGCGGCGAGCCAGCAGGTCGGCGGCCACCTGCCAGTCCTCTTCGGCCCCTTCAGGAGCTGGGCGACGTGGCCTTCCAGGTCGATGGAATCACCCTCCCGGCCAGTGAGCATAGCAGAGGGGCATCGTTTCTGGCCTGTCCCTGTCCGCGACTCCCGCGCGCAACCGCCGCGCCCGCCCGGGTCCCGCGCCGCCGGAGCAGCCCGGTACCTTCCCGAGAAGCGGTCGGGGCCGCGCGGGATCGGCCGGTGAGGGCGTCGCTCGGCGTCGGAGGGTCTGGCGAGTGCCCCGGGTGAGCAGCTCCAGAGAAACTCGGGCACCCTCGCGGCACTCGGTGACGCCAGCGCCTCACTCGAGTTTCATCCCTCGCCGATCGGGTTCCTCCCGGTGGGCAACTTGACAGCTCCCCAGGGGGGGGGGGCTAGAATTTCTTTCACCGCCCTGGACCGGCCGGAAGGAGCGACGAGAGCGAAAGGAGAAGAGCTCCATGAGTACCTCACCTCGCCTCTGGACGCTCGTTGTGACCGCCGCCCTGGCC
>JABRVY010000328.1:0-3848 GCA_039961755.1 Acidobacteriota bacterium
GTCCCGCAGGCGGCCCTTCTCCACTCGCCCCGTGAACCTTCCCTCCAGCGAGGTGTAGAGCTGGCCGCGGAGAAAACCGGCGCTGCCGCTTCCCCGCAGCAGCACTCGCGGCCGGTCACCACCCAGCTCCGGCAGGGAAACCCCCACGCCGGCCGACCAGTTGGGGCCCAGGCCCAGGTCCTCCTGGCGTTGCCAGGAGCGGAACCCCTGCGCCACCACGAACCGGTCGGCCTGTCGCTCCCACCCCAGCTCGAACCCGGAGAGATCCCGACTGGGGGGTGGCTCGAAAGCCCCGCCGGCCACCCACGACCAGTCGTCATAGGACACTCGCTCGTGGAAGTACGCCACGATCAGGCGATCGTGGGTGCCCTCCCAGCTGGGCAGACGCACGCCCCCCCAGACCCGCGCTGCCGTCCGCGAGGTTCGACCGGAAACCTGCTTCTTGCCCCCGGCGTACAGCCACGAGGTGCGGGTCTCGTGCTTGAATCGCACACCGCCGGCGGAGGGCGTGGAGAGGGCGAAAAACGGGTACTCGAGACGGAACTCGTCACCTTCCCCGTCCGACGCCTCCACGTGCTTGAACGCCAGTCGCCAACGCGAACCCAGGAACACCGAATCCTCGTACCCCAGGGTCACCGAGTTGCGCTCCTGATCCCGGCGCCAGTCCACCAGCAGGCCCTTGCCCAGCCCCAGGAAGTTGGAATCCTCCAGCACCAGGCCGGAGCGCCGTCGTGAGCCGTGGACGCCGAAGCTGACGTCCACCGCCAGCGTCCACTGGTCGAAGGTCTCCACCACCACCTCGGCACCCCCCTGGGCGGGATGCGCGGTGATGCTCACCGGATTCAAGAACCCGGTGGCGCGCAGCACGCGCTCGCTTTCGGCCAGCAGGGCCCAATCCAGCGGGTCGCCCTCCTTGAAGAGCAGCAGGGAGCGGATGAAACGCTCGCGAGAGACGATGTGAAGCGCATTGGCAGCGCGGTAGGGCCAGGCCGCTGTCTCCGGCCTGTCCACGTCGAAGACGTTGTGGCGCACCACGCGGATGGCCACGATCCTCGCCCCCTCCACCACGTCGACGTGCGTGGGCTCAGCCACTTGCGCCAGGGCAGAGGTGGCCACCAGGAGGGTGAGGAGCATCGTCAATTCTACGATGCTCACCCACCGGCCGTCGGTTACACCGCCGCCAGTTCGCCCCCCATCCCCTCGGCGGCGCTGTCGTAGACCACTTGGCCACCCACCCCCAGCACTCCCACTCGCACCGGTACCTCCATGCCAGCCCGGGCCAGGGCGCGCTCGGCCAGACGCACCAGCCCCGAACAGCACGGGACTTCCATGATGAGCACCGTCAGGGAGGCGAGGGAGCAGTGGCGCAGCATGGCCACCAGTTTCTCCTCGTACGCCTCCTGGCCGCCGTCCAGCTTGGGGCAGGCAATGGCCAGGGTGTGCCCGGCCAGCCAGTCGGCGTGGAAGGCCCCGCTGGCGAAGGCGGCACAGTCCGCCGCCAGCAGCAGATGGCTGCCGGTGAGAAACGGCGCGGCGGGGGAGAGGAGGTGCAGCTGGATCGGCCACTGGCGCAGCGCCGAGGCGCTCCTTGCGAGCCCATCGGTCGTCACTGGGGCCAGGGCACGGTGAGCGGAGCCCGGGCAACCCGCCGTCGGCACAGCGGGAGGTTGAGGCAGGGGTTCGGGGAATGGTCCGGCCGCGGGTGCCTCCTCGAAGACGATCGCGCCTCGGGGACACTCGCCGATACACGCCCCGGCCCCGTCGCAGGCCGCTGCGTCCACCAGCCGGGCCTTGCCATCGACGATGCGCAGGGCCCCCTCGTGGCAAGCGGGGATGCATTCCCCACAGCCGTCGCACAGCTCCTCGATGATACGAACCAGTGGCATCGCCCCTCCCCATCGCCGTCTGGAGGATCTCCCCCCCCTCCGACGGGCATCACCGCACCCTCCGGGCAGTGACGTCCTGCCGATCTTCGACACCAGAGACCGACACCGCCTTGACCCAGGTCAACCGGCGCGCCCCCCGCGCCGCGGTTTGCCTACAATGCCTCATGACTCTGCCGCTCACGATCCGCCGCGCTCTTCGGGGCAGCGTTGCCGCCATGGTGTTCGCCACCTGGGTCACGGCCGCGGCGCCGCGCCTGCCGCTCACCCCGGGCGAGCTGCGCCAGAGCATCACCCACGCCGAGATGCTGGCGTTCCTCGAGTCTCTGCCTCGCTCGGCCGGCAAGCTCGAGCTCTCGGTCCAGGAGCTCACCCGGTCGCCCGAGGGGCGCACCATCCCGTTGGTCCACCTGCGCCGCCCCGGGGCGCGCAACCCCCTGCGCGTCCTCCTCGTCGCCCAGCAGCACGGGGACGAGGTTTCCGGCAAGGACGCGCTGCTCTTCCTGCTGCGGGACTTCGCCGCCGCACCCGACAGCTTTCCCTCCGACCTGGAGCTGTGGCTCGTGCCCATGCTCAACCCCGACGGGGCGGAGGGCGGCCGCCGGAACAACGGCGCCGGGGTCGATCTCAACCGTGATCACCTGCTGCTCTCCCAGCCGGAGACCCGCGCCCTGCACGCCCTGGCGCGGCGCCTGCACCCCCACCTGAGCGTCGACTGCCACGAGTTCACCCGGGACAGCCGTGACTACCTGCAGCGGGGGTGGGGCGAGTGGCCGCTGATCATGATGGACACCGCCAACCACCCGCTGCTGCCGGCGCAGGTGTACGAGACCGGCCTGAAGTGGGTAGAAGAGGCAGAGGTCGCCATGGCCGGGCTGGGGATCGCCTACCAGCGGTACCTGGTGGGTGACGCGCCGCGCCAGGGGGAGCTGCGGCCCTCCACCCTGGACGCCGACGACGCCCGAAACTCCCTGGCGCTGCACGGCGGGCTGTCGTTCATCATCGAGGCGGGGGTCAAGCGGCGGGCCGCCGATCCCGATGCCGACCTGGGGGAGCGGGTGAGTGCCTACCTCCACCTGCTGCGCTGGCTGCTGGCCCCCGACCCGCAGCGCCGCGCCCAGCTGGCGGCCATGGAGGCGGCGCGCGGGGCCCCCCTGCCCGGCTGGCTGCCGAGCAATGTCTTCTGGGCCAATTCCGGGGTGCGGGAGACGCTGGTGCCGGTCGTCGAGCTGGCCAGCGGCCGCACCGTGAAGATCCCTACCGCCACCGTCATGCACGACCGCATCGTCAAGACCGCCCAGCCCACCCCGTGGGGGTACGCCATCGCCGCCGACGCCGCCTCGGTCTTTCGCCCCCTCCTGGAGGCCCACGGCATCACCTTCGAGAGCGTCACCGCGGCTCGCACCGTGGTGACATCGCGCTGTCGCCTGCTGCGCCTGGAGGAGGAGTACGACGAGGTCTACCACCGCTATGAGGGGCGCCAGATCGTCGCCTGCGCCGAACCGCAGCCGCGAACGCTGCGGGCGGGTACCCTCCTGGTCGCCCTCGACCAGCCCACCGCCCGCACTGTCGCCGCGGTGCTGGAGCCCCGGATGTTGTACGGCCTCTACCAGTACCCCCCCTTTCGCGCCCTTGTGGGGCAGCAGGGCGCCCTTCCCGTCGACCTCGTCCTGGCGCCGGAGGTGGCGCCGTGAAGGCAGTCATGGCCGTGCGTCCAGGGGACGCGGCGGTGCTGCAGCTGGTGGAGCTGCCCTCCCCCCTGCCAGGTCCCGGCGAGGTGCTCATCCGCGTGGTGGCCACCGCCTTGAACCGCGCCGACCTGTTGCAGCGGCAGGGGCGCTACCCACCGCCGCCGGGGGCAAGCGAGGTGCTGGGGCTGGAGTGTGCCGGGGAAATCGTGCAGGTGGGGGAGGGAGTCCCGTCCACGCGGCTGGGGGAGCGGGTGATGGCGCTGCTGGCCGGGGG
>JABRVY010000329.1:0-6179 GCA_039961755.1 Acidobacteriota bacterium
GGGTGGCCCTGGCCGGGGGTGACGGGGTGCGGCGCGTCATCCGGTTCGTGGAGAAGCCGAGCGTTGCCGTCGCCGAGGCGATGCTGGCCGAGGGCGGCTACCTGTGGAACGCCGGCATGTTCGTGTGGTCGGTGGACGCCATCGTGGACGCCATCCGCGCCCACCTGCCCGAGCTGGCCGGCCGGCTGGACGAGATGACAGAGATGGCCAGGACTCGCGGCGAGGAGGCTGCGATCGCCGCCTTCTACCCGCGGCTGCCGCGGGTCTCCATCGATCACGGGGTGATGGAGAAGGCGTCTCGAGTGTGGGCGGTGCCGGTGGAGTTCGCCTGGTCCGATGTGGGGTCCTGGGAGGGGCTGGCGGAGGCGGTGGGCGGCATTGACGGGGTGCGCCTGGGCGACGTGCTCGGGATCGACAGCGACGGCGCCGTCCTGGTGTCGGACGGGCCCTTGGTGGCCGCCCTGGGGGTGCCGGGGGTGGTCGTGGTGGCCACCGGCGACGCCGTGCTGGTCCTGCCGCGGACGGCATCCCAGCGGGTCAAGGAGATCGTCGAGGAGCTCCGGCGGAGGGGGCGCCACGAGCTGCTGTGAGCCGACCGCAGCGGGCGCTCAGCAGTCGTAGATGAACCAGTAGTAATCTTCGCTGTTGGCCAGGTCGATGGTGCGGCGTTCCACCAGGTTGCCGTGCTCGTCCAGCGCCTCGATCACGTGCCGGCCGGGGCCGATATCGTCCAGGGTGCGGTCGGAGCCGCCCCGCACCACGAACGCCTCCCGACCATCCACGAAGATCGTCAGGTTGCAGACGCTCTCGTTCATGATGACGAGGTCCGATTCGGCGTCGAAAAGATCCTCGCTGCACCCCGAAAGCACCGACGCGGCCAGGATGACGGCGAGCAGGGGGACACCACGCATGACTTTAACAAGTATAGCCGATTCTCTCCGCGCGAGGCAAGCCGCGGGAAGCGGGCCGGTTTGCGCCGGGAGCTGTCCCGTGGTACAAATGAGAGCAGCGCGCCGGTGGCGCGTCCGGAGGCATCATGAAGCGGATAGCTGCGGTGGCGGTCGCGGTTGGTGTGATGACCTCCGTGGGGTGCTCCCGTAAGCTCCTGGTTGGCGTCGTACTCCCCGAGACCGGCGACAACGCGGTGTACGGGGCCCCCATCAAGAGTGGGGTCAAGCTCGCCTTTGACGAGGCCCGGGCCCACAACACCCTGCCGGAGGGCTTGCAGGTCGTCTACCGCGATTCCGGCTCGGATGTGGCCAGGGCCGCCAGTGAAGCGGAGGCGCTGTTCGACCAGGGCGCGCTCATCGTCATCGGTGGCGCCACCACCCAGGAGGCGCGGGCGATGATCCCGGTGGCCGACCAGCGGCAGCGGGTCCTCCTCTCCCCCTCCGCCTCGGCCCCCGATCTGGCCAGGCGCAGTCTGTTCTTTTTCCGTGTCTACCCCTCCGACGACTTGGAGGGGGTGAAGGCGGCGGATCTCCTCTACCAGGCCCCTCGCAACGTACGGAGAGTGCTCATCCTGCAGGAGGACAACGCCTACACCCGTGGCCTGCTTCCGGTCTTCATGGGGGCCTTCAAGGCGCACGGCGGCGAGATCGTGGACTCAGTCGCCATCGGCAGCGCGGACTGGGAGAAGAGCATCCGAGCCATTCTGGACACCCGCAAGCCGGACGGGGTGTACATCTGCGGCTACGGGGACGCCATCATCGAGGCCCTCAAGGTACTGCGGGGGGCGGAGTATGCGGGGGTGATCGGCACGACCTCGGCGATCAACACCATGACCTTCCTGCAGCGCGCCGGTCGCCTGGCCGAGGGGGTGTTCTTCCCCCTCGCCAGCTTCGACACCGCCTCCGAGAAGGACCCCATCAGGACCTTCGTGAAGCGCTACTACGAGGTCTACAAGTTGATGCCCGACATCTACGCCGCCCACGGCTACGACGCCGGGCTGGCCGCCATGGAAGCGCTGCGCGGCCTGCGCACCCGCTCGGGGGGCGACGTGGCGCTGAAGCTCAAGGGGCTGGGGGAGGTCATCGGGGTGACCGGCCCGCTCGCCTTCGACGACTACGGCAACATCAAGCATTACCTCCGCACCCACTGGATCCGCGAGGGCAAGGTGGAGGACTACGAGCGCTACCTGGAGCGGGAGAAGGAGCGCATCCGCGCCGAGTTCGAGCGCGCCCTGATGCGCGGGAGGACGCCGTAGCCAGCCCCTCCGCCGGGCCCGCCGGCGTGGTTGTCACTCTCTACCGTCAGCGCCATCTGGTGGCGGTTCTGGTGGCTCGAGAACTGAAGGCGCGCTACCGGGGCACGCTGTTCGGCTATTTCTGGTCGTTGCTCAACCCCTTGCTGCTGCTGCTGGTGTACACGGTGGTATTTACCGTGGTCATTCCGGCGCGGGTATCCACGGTTGTGCCTTACCCGCTGTTCTTGTTCGCCGGCCTGCTGCCCTGGCTTTTCCTCTCGGGGGCGCTGCTGGATTCGACCATCACCCTGATCGACAACGGCCCTCTCCTGAAGAAGGTGGTGTGTCCGCCCGAGGTCTTCCCGGCAGTGGTGGTGTTTTCCCACCTGGCGCATCACTTGCTGGCCCTGCCGGTGCTGCTGGTGGCGGCGCTGGTGGCGACCCTGAGCGGCCACGGTACCTTCTCGTGGACGGTGCTGCTGCTGCCGGCGGTACTGGTGCCCTGGCTGGTGGCGGTGGGCGGCGTGTCGCTGGCGGTGTCGGCACTGGCGGTGCATTTTCGCGACCTCAAGGACCTGCTGCACAACCTGCTCAACCTGCTGTTTTTCACCACCCCCATCATCTACACCGTGGAGCTGGTGCCGGAAGGTTTGCTGCGCCGCCTCATCCTCGCCAACCCGGTGACGCCGCTCATTTCCATCTACCGGGACACTGTGCTGCTGGGCACGCTCCCTCCCCTGTCGGTGTGGGGATGGTCGGTGGTGGTGGCGGCGGGGTGCTGGCTTGTCGGGGTCGGGATCTTCACTCGCCTCAGGGAGACCCTGGTGGAGGCGGTATGAGTGCCGAGCCGGCGGTGGTCCTCGCCGGGGTGAGCAAGCGCTACCCCTCGGGAACCAGGCGGGGCAGGTTGCAGTCACTGAAAGGGGCATTGCTGCACGGCGCGCTGTGGCGGCTCAAGCAGGAGCAGAGTGGTTTTCTCGCTCTCTCCGAGGTGGACCTCACCATCCGCCCGGGAGAGACGGTGGCGGTGATCGGCCCCAACGGTTCGGGGAAGTCGACCCTGCTCAAGCTGGTGGCGGGGATCCTGAAGCCCACCGCCGGCACCGTGACGGTGCGCGGCCGGGTGACGGCGCTCATCGAGCTGGGGGCCGGCTTCCACCCGGAGATTTCGGGGCGCGAGAACGCCATCATCAACGGCATGATGCTGGGCCTGTCGCGGCGCGAGATCCTCGCCCGCCTGGACGATATCGTGGCCTTCGCCGGGTTGGGGGCATTCATCGACGAGCCGGTGAAGACGTATTCCTCGGGGATGTACGTGCGGCTGGGGTTCGCGGTGGCCACCGCGGTGGGGCCGGACGTGCTGCTGGTGGACGAGATTCTCGCCGTGGGCGATCAGGCCTTCGCCCACCGCTGCCTGGATCGCATTGCCCGCATGCAGCGGGGGGGGACCGCGGTGCTGCTGGTCAGCCACGATCTCGCGCTGGTGGAGGCGCTGGCCCACCGCGTGGTGTACCTGCAGGAGGGGCGGGTGACGCTCCAGGGAACGGCCGGGGCGGTGGTGTCTCGGTACCGCTCGGACGTGGCCGCCGACGAGGCGGAGGTGGCCCGGCCCGAGGCCACGGGCAAGCGCTGGGGGAACCGCTGGGTGACCCTGGAGGCGGTGGAGCTGCTGGACGGCGATGGGCGGCCGGTGGGCTCCATCCCCTGGGGAGAGCCGGCGGCGCTGCGCCTCGCCTACCGCGTCCACGAGCCGCAGCAGGATTTCGTCTTTGGCGTGGCCATCCACCGGGAGGACGGGCAGCACGTGTTCGGCACCAACACCGAGCTGGACGGCTGGGGACCGGAACGCCTGGAACAGGATGGCGAGGTGGTGATCGAGTTTCCCTCCCTGCAGCTGGCCCCCGGCCGCTACCTGGTGGATGCGGCGGTGCACCGCGCCGCCGGCCTGGCTTTCGATTACGCCTGCGAGGTGTTGAGCTTCCTGGTCACCGCGCCGGTGGGATGGCCGGGGAGTTACGCTCCGCGTCACCGCTGGGTGCCCCGCGGCCCCGCCATGCGCCCCCCCGCCGGGTGAGCCCCAGCGCCAGGGTTGGCCCCCGCGCGACGGGCGAGGGTGAATCAACCCAGGTGGGGGTAGCCGGCTCCGCCGGTAGGCAGAAAAAGCCCCGCACTCCAGTCAAAGGCCCCGCCGCCGACGTGGCACGGGAGATAAGCTCAAATCTACCGCTTTCGAAGTTGGCGTCGGTTTTGCTTTCATCCTGGGTATGAAACGCGGGGCCCGCGGCTTCACCCTGGTGGAACTGCTCATCGTCGTGGCGGTGCTGGGAGTGATCGTGGCCATCGCGGCGGCCAACTTCTTCCAGGTGTGGCAGCGGGCCCGCCAGCAGGCCACCGTCTCCAACATCCGCACCGTGTCCCTGGCGGTCTCGTCCTACGCCACCGACTGGGCTACCGTGCCGCAGGTGCCAGGGGGCACCGTCGCCGACCTCGTGCCCTACCTGACCCCGACCTACGGCAGACATTTGCCCACCCGGGATGGGTGGGGAAATCCGCTCTTCTACACGGCGGCGGGCACGGAGTACACGCTTCGCAGTCGGGGGGCGGACAATCTCGAGGACGCCACCATTAACTTCGGTCCTACCAACCGTTTCGAGGCGGATATCGTGCTGGCCAGCGGGGCGTTCGTGCAATGGCCGGAGGGGGCGCAGCGATGATGGGCCGGTGCGCTCCGCGGCACTGGCACCAGGGTTCGGTGCCGCTCAGCGTCACCGGGGTGGAGGGAAGGGTTCCCGAAGTAGGCATCGGTCTTGCTTGATACTCTGGGCGAAGGGAGAGAGATATGAGGAGACAAAAAGGTTTCACCCTGATCGAGTTGCTCATCGTGGTGGCAATCATCGGTATCATTGCCGCGATCGCCATCCCCAACCTGCTGAACGCCATCAACCGCGGGCGTCAGAAGCGGACGATGGCCGACATCCGCAACATCGGCACCGCCATCGAGTCCTACTCGGTGGACTACAACCAGTATCCCAGAGTTGGCACCGGGCAGGCGCGCAACCTCTTGAACCCGTACCTGGAGCCCACCTACATTCGCCGCATCCCCGTGGCCGACGGCTGGAACGGTGAGATCTACGTGATTGGCGATCAAGCGGCGGGGCGCGAGTACACTCTGTGGTCGGCCGCTCGCGACAAGAACACCTCCTTGACCTATGTCGGCGGTCCGACGACCTCTTTTGACTCTGACATCGTTTTCTCCAACGGTTCCTTCGTGCAGTGGCCCGAGGGCCTGCAGCAGTAAGCACGACGCGTATCAACCCCCGAGGGCCCGGTGCGCCGGGCCCTCTTCTTTTGTGCCCGGTGGGCGCCGCCGCTACACTGCCGAGGTGCACTTCGCTGGTGGCGTGAGTTTGCTGGCCGGCGCCGGTGCCGCCTGGTGGGCGGCGGCGAGCAGCTGGTTTGCCCCCCTGCTGTGGCTGGCGCTACTGCTCACCTGCCTGGCGCTGCCCCCGGAGCAGCGCCGCCTGCTGGACCCCCGCTGGCTGGCCCTGGGGGTGGCGCTGTTCGCCGCCGGCTGGGTCAACGCCCTGGATCGGGAGGCAGCGGTGGGGCACGGGCTGACGTTCCTGGCAGCGGCGCTGCTCTTCGCCCTGGCGCGCCTCGCCGTCCCCTCCACGCTGGGCGTCGAAGTGCTGGCGGTGGCGATCGCCCTGGCGGCGATCCCGGCGCTGGCCCAGGGTGCCGGGGCGCTGGCCCGGCTGGCCGGGTCCCTCGACGCCCTTCCCCCGTGGATGCGGGAGGCCGCCGCCGCGCGCCTGGCCTCGGGCCGCGCCTTCGGCACTTCGGCACTGCCCGGGCACTTTGCGGCGCTGCAGCTGCTCGCCCTGCCGCTGCTGCTGGCGGCGGCGGCGCGCCACCGCCGCCTCGCCTCCCGGGGGGCCTTCGCGCTGCTGGCAGTGCTGTGCTGCGCCGGTATCGTCGTGACCCGCTCCCTGGC
>JABRVY010000330.1:0-3136 GCA_039961755.1 Acidobacteriota bacterium
CCCGAAGACCTGGCCTTTCTCTCAGTGGGGGAGCTGTCGGCCCTGCTGCGCACCCGGCAGGTGCGCGCCCAGGAGCTGGCCGAGCTGTACCTGGATCGCCTGCGGCGCCTCGACGAGAAGCTGCAGTGCGTCGTCACCCTCACCCCCGAGCGGGCCCTGGAGCAGGCCCGCCGTGCCGACCGGGAGCTGGCCGCCGGCCGCTGGCGCGGGCCCCTCCACGGCATCCCCTGGGGGGCCAAGGACCTGCTGGCCGTACGCGGCTACCCCACCACCTGGGGGGCCGGCCCCTACCGCTCCCAGGTGCTCGACGAGGACGCCACGGTGGTGCGGCGGCTGGACGCGGCCGGGGCGGTGCTGGTGGCCAAGCTCACCCTGGGGGAGCTGGCCATGGGCGACGTGTGGTTCGGCGGCACCACGAAGAACCCCTGGAAACTGGAGCAGGGCTCCTCCGGCTCCTCGGCGGGTTCGGCGGCGGCGGTGGCCGCCGGGCTGGTGGGCTTTGCCATCGGCTCCGAGACCCGCGGATCGATCCTCTCTCCCTGCACCCGCTGCGGGGCCACGGGGCTGCGCCCCACCTTCGGGGCGGTTCCCCGCACCGGGGCGATGGCCCTTTCCTGGAGCATGGACAAGCTGGGCCCCATCGCCCGTACCGCCCAGGACTGCGCCCTCATCTTCGATGCCATCCGCGGCCCCGACGGGGCCGACGACACCGTCGTGGCGGCGCCCTTTTCCTGGGACCCCGAGGCCGACGTGCGGCGCCTGAAGGTGGGGTACCTGGCCTCCCTCTTCGAGCGCGAGGGGGGCAAGGACGAGGACCACGAGTGGCGGGCCCACGAGCGGGAGGCCCTGGAGGTGCTGCGCCGGCTGGGCGTCGAGCTACGTCCCATCGAGCTGCCCGACCTGCCCGTCGACGCCCTGTCGTTCATCCTCACCGCCGAGGCGGCGGCCGCCTTCGACGAGCTCACCCGCTCCGGCCGCGACGCCGAGCTGGTGCGCCAGGACGAGCGGGCATGGCCCAATATCTTCCGCCAGGCGCGGGCCATCCCGGCGGTGGAGTACATCCAGGCCAACCGGGTGCGCCGGCTGGCCATGCAGGCCATGGGCCGCACCCTCGCCGGGCTGGATGCCTACGTTTCCCCCACCTTTGGCGGCGCCAACCTGCCCCTCACCAACCTCACCGGCCACCCGGCGGTGGTGCTCCCGGTCGGCTTCCGCGCCGACGGGACGCCGACTTCAATCACCTTCTGCGGCAACCTCTTCCGGGAGGATGCGGCGCTCGCCCTGGCGGCCGCCTACCAGCGGGCCACCGACCATCACCGGCGCCGACCGCCCCTGGGGTAAGGCTACCGGCCGCCGCCGCGGGGGCGCGGGCAGGGGTCAGTGCAGGCGGCCGCGCCGGCGCTGCAGCTCCGCCAGGCGCCTCTCCTCCTCGCTGCAGGGCACCCCGAAGGAGGCGTCGAAGTCGCAGTTGGGAATCGCCTCCCAGCTCACCCGCGAGCGGGCCTTGTCGTTACAACGGAGGGAGAAGAGGCCTTCAACGAGCGGGCAGACCGCCGCCACCACGCCGCTGTCTACCTCACTCATGGCCGCCACCTCCTCCCCGAAGACCCGGCGAAACTCCGGGCTCAAGCTCTCCAGGATCTCCGGGTGCCCTGCGCGCTCCCACTCCTCCTCGGTAAGGGAGACGCGCAGGGTGGCGGTCTCGGCGGTGACGAACTCGGTGAGGCGGCGGCGTGACTTCCCCTCCTCGAGACCCAGCACCCACGCCCACCACGACCGCTCGTCCCGCTCCGGGCACTGGCCCGCCGTGCGCAACAGGCGCAGGTACTCGCTGCGGTCCACTGCCCACTGCACCCGCAGCTCATCGCGCACGGTGCAGGAGGCGAAGTCGATCACCTCCCGCCACGCCACCCGCTGCCCCCCCTCCCGCAGCATCAACAGACCGAGTTCGACACCCCGGGACTTTCCCCCCTCGCTCAGGCGCCGAAGGTAGCTGGTAACCGCGCGCCGGCCCACTGCGGCCCGGGCGCTCTCCTCCAGCCTGGCAGCCGCCTTCTCCCAGGCCTTCTCCCCGGCGTGCATGCGAAACCCCGGCAGCCCCAGGTCGATGAAGTCGTACGGGGCGGGCAGCCGCTCCTGGGCCCCGGCGAGGCCTGACCCGGCGAGAGCCAGGAGAAGCCCAAGGAGGACAGGCCTCAGAAGGCGCCCAGTGCTGGGGTGGCCAGCGGCCACTCTCGACGAACACGGCCCATGTGATCTCGCTTCACTCATTCTTCCCCCTCGGCTGACACTCCCCAGCCGGCGCGTGGGCCAGACACCCGATCTGGCAGGTGAGGTGGTTCCACCACGCGTGCACCTCGCACAGCGCACGTCCCGGGGGAAACTTTATCAGACGACAGGTCTTGAGGGCTCGCCCATACTGCACACCACAGTTGCACAGACACAGCGCTTCCCCCTCCAGGTTCTGGCAGGGGTTGTCACCACCACCGCCGGGGCGACAGAGCTCGCCCCACAACGTGGGGTCCGTGTACTGACACGGATCAGCATCGTCGAGCGGGGGATTGCCCGGGGGAGGTTCATCGGCCCACACGACAGCGGCAGCGAGACCGACGACCAGGGCCAACCGGGCCACGTGTCTGGGTTGGCAGGACGCGGGCCATAAGGTGTCTCCTTTCGGAGCACCTTTTACCCCCCCCGACCTGTCAATCCCACTTTCGTGGGATAGCCGGGCAGGTCCGCCGGGGCAGTGACGCCAGCAGCTGCCGCTTGCGTCCAGGAGGGCCAGGCCAGCTCATCGGCCCCACAGGGCCAGCCCCCCCTGTTCTCAGCCGTCCGCCAAGAGCGGGCCAGGAGGCTCTATCGCGCCGGAATGGGGATCTCACCACCTCCCCCTCCCGCCGCAACCCACACCGTGTGCACCGCCTGCGGCGCCACCGGCAGGCCCGCCATCCACCACGCCAGCTCTCCGGGCTGGCGCAGGCGCACCAGCCGCCAGCGCCCCGCCGTGACCCCCATCCACACCACCTGACCCTCCCGACGGGAGTGGCAGGCCAGCGCCAGCCCCAGCGGCAGCACCCCGCCCCTGTCGGAGTGGAGGGCCAGCACGGGGATGGGGGCGGGGTCCTCTGAGGGGAAA
>JABRVY010000331.1:0-2282 GCA_039961755.1 Acidobacteriota bacterium
CTTTTGGCGGCATCAAGAACTCCGGCCTCGGGCGGGAGGGGATCCGCTTCGCCCTGCAGGAGATGACCGAACCCAAGGTGTACTGCTTCTGGCTGGGGTAGCCGCCGGCCGGGCCAGCGCCCTCACTTGATGCGGGCGATCACCTTGGCGGCGAAGGCGGCCGAGGTCTCCTGGTCCGAGTTCTTGCCGGTGAAGTAGGACGAGATGAACCACTTCCCCTTGGCCGCGAAGACCGCCCGGGAGGAGGGGTGGTAGATGGCCTCGTCGCCGATGCCGGTGAGCTCCGTGGGGGCGGGTTTGCCCCGGCGCATCATGGCGAGGCTGGCCCGGGGGTCGTCGTCCACCTCGATCTTCAAGGTGTAGACGGCGCTCTTGCTGGCGTCCTGGAAGGAGCACTCCGAAAAGCGGGGATGGTTGGTGACGGACCGGGCCTTCGCCTCTCCCTTGGCGATGCTGTTCACCTCCTCGAGGGTGACGAACGTGCAGGCGTCGGGGGGAGCCGCCTGGCTTGAGAGGGGGAAGAGAAACAAGGCGCCGACGACGAGAACGTGCCGAGAGAATGACAGCCGCATGGATAGCCTCCTGCCCGCAAGGAAACGTGCCTTGCCGCCGGTTATTCCGGCTCGCCCTGGGCAAGCCGGGCGCGAAAACCTGGCCGTGGGGAACAGCCTCGGACGCCCTGCCAGCACGCAGTGACGCCATAGCCTCACGCGAGTTTCATCCCCCGTTGGTCGGACTCCATCCACCGGAGAACTTGACAGCCACGGCTCCGGGCGCTACCCCGCCGGCGAGAACACCACAAGACCACGCCGCCCGGCCGCCACGGACACCGCCACGGTCACGGTCACGGACACGGACACCGACACGGACACCGTCACGGGCAGGGACACAGGCACGGACACAGGCACGGACACAGGCACGGACACAGGCACGGACACAGGCACGGACATGGCCACAGTCACGGTCATGGACGCGGTCACGGACACCGACACGGGCACCGTCGCCGACACGGTTACCGTTCTGGCCGTGGCAAGCCCGCACCGACCGTGAGAGCGGGCCAGAGGCCCGCGCACCCAGGGGACGGGCACGGTCACGGGCCGGCATCTTGGCCCGCCGCCTGGCCGGATTCGACGCGAATTGCGAAAAAGGCTATACCAGGTACCCACCTCGTTTCGGTTCCACCCGCTGGAGAACTTGACAGACGATCCCGAAACGGATGTACTTCCCATGTACATCGGTGACCTTGAGGGCGCCCCCGGGCGGGCGCCCGGCCGGTGGGGAGGGTGGCGATGAGCCTGGTGGGGCGACTCGAGGAGCTGTCGCTGCCGGAGATCCTGCAGATCGTCTCCATGACCGCCAAGAGCGGCCGGCTCACCCTGAGCACCGGCGTCGACGAGGGCGTCGTGGTGGTGCGCAAGGGCAGGATCATCTACGCCGCCTCCACCTCGGCCCGCGAGGCCTTCGGGCATCTGCTGCTGCACCTCAAGCTCATCACCCCCGACACCCTGGCCGAGGCCCTGGATCGCCAGTACCGCAGCAAGGAGGAGAAGAGGCTGGGCGCCATCCTGGTGGAGATGGGCGCCGTGAGCCAGGAGCGGCTGGACGCGGTGATGCACCGCCAGGTGTGGAAGGTGCTGTCGGAGATGTTCGAGTGGCGGGAGGGGTTCTTTCGCTTTCGCCCCATGGAGATCGCCGACCGCGGCGAGGTGGAGGTAGACGCCCGCGACTTCCTGCTGGAGCGCGGCATCGACGGCGAGGGGATGGCGGTGGAAATGCTGCGGCGCTGGGACGAGCTGCGCCGGGAGACGGAGGGGTTTTCTCCGGCCTCGGGCCCGCCGGAAGGGGGAGCGAAGGGAGCGCCGCGGCGCCGGGGGGCGTTGGGCGGCGGCGCCACCACCCTGGGGGCGCTGATGGCCGACTTCCCCGCTCCCCTCCTCACCGGTGAGCAGGTCAACGAGGTGCTGCGAGCGGCAGGGCGGGTGGCGGCGCGGGGGGTGCTGTTTTGCGTGCGCGGCCAGGCCCTCACCGCGGTGGGCACCTTCGGGCTCGGAGAAACCACCGGTGTGCGGGTGGACCGCCTGGCGGGGCTGCGGCTGCCGGTGGACGACGGGTCGGTGGCGGCCTCCGTCCTGCTCAGCGGGCAGCGCTACTGTGGAGAGCTGCCCGACACCCCCTGGAACCGGGCGCTGGTGGAGGCCATGGGGGGGGCCTGGCCGCGGCAGGTGGCAGTGGTCCCGGGGCTGCGGCGGGGCAAGGTGGTGCTGCTGGTCTACGCCGACGAC
>JABRVY010000332.1:0-2113 GCA_039961755.1 Acidobacteriota bacterium
GGGGAATCCCCGCAACTCCGCCTCGGTGGGGTGGGGCGTCTGGAAATCGGTGGACGGCGGGGAGACCTGGAAGCATCTGGGGCTGGAGAAGACCGAGCGCATCCACCGCATCGTCCTGCACCCCACCAACCCCAACGTCGCCTACGTGGCCGCCCTCGGACAGATGTGGGGGGAAAACCCCGAGCGCGGCGTGTTCAAGACCACCGACGGGGGGGCCACCTGGCAGCGGGTGCTGTACGTCAACGAGCGCACCGGTTGCGCCGACCTGGTCCTCGACCCCAAGAACCCCGACAAGCTGTTCGCCGCCATGTGGGAGTACCGGCGCTGGCCGTGGTTCTTCCGCTCCGGTGGGCCCGGCTCCGGGCTTTTTGTCACCCACGACGGGGGCACCACCTGGCGGCGCCTCACCGAGAAGGACGGCCTGCCCAAGGGGGAGCTGGGGCGCATCGGCCTGGGGATCTGCCGGGAACACCCGGAGGTGGTGTACGCCCTGGTGGAGGCGGAGAAGAACACCCTGCTGCGCTCCTCGGACGGTGGGCGGAGCTTCAAGGTGGCCAGCGAGGGCAGCCGGGTGGGGAACCGTCCCTTTTACTACGCCGATATTTACGTGGATCCGGTGTGGCCCAACCGGGTGTACGACCTGGCCACCCGACTGTCGGTGTCCGACGACGGGGGAGTTACCTTCTCTGGCCTGGCGCAGTTCCGGTCCATCCACTCCGACTTCCACGCCCTGTGGATCAACCCCGCCAACCCGGACCACCTCATCGTCGGCAACGACGGCGGGGTGGCGGTGTCGTACACGCGCGGGAACACCTGGCGCTTCGTCCCCAACCTGCCCCTGGGCCAGTACTACCACGTGAACGTGGACATGGACGTCCCTTACAACGTCTACGGGGGGCTGCAGGACAACGGCTCCTGGCGCGGCCCCGCGGCGGTGTGGGAGAACGGGGGCATCCGCAACCACCACTGGCAGGAGGTGGGCTTCGGGGACGGCTTCGACGTCATGCCCGACCCCGAGGACTCCCTGCGCGGCTACTCCATGAGCCAGGGGGGGAACCTGCGGCGGTGGAACCTGCGCACCGGCGAGCAGAAGGACATCCGCCCGGCCGGGCCGCCGGGGGTGGAGCTGCGCTTCAACTGGAACGCCGCCCTGGCTCAGGATCCCTTTGACCCGGCCACGATCTACTACGGCTCCCAGTTCGTGCACCGCTCCCGGGACCGGGGGGACAGCTGGGAGATCATCTCCCCCGACCTCACCACCAACAACCCCGAGTGGCAGAAGCAGCGCGCCAGCGGTGGCCTCACCCCCGACGTGACCGCCGCTGAGAACTACACCACCCTGTTGAGCATCGCCCCCTCCCCCGTGCAGCGGGGGGTGATCTGGGCCGGCAGCGACGACGGCCGCATCCACCTCACCCGCGACGGGGGGGCCACCTGGGTGAGCGTGGAGAAGAACCTGCGCGGGGTGCCGCCCAACACCTACATCCCCCACATTGAGGCGTCCAGGCACGCCGCCGGGCGGGCCTACGTGGTCTTCGACGACCATCGCCGCTCCAACTGGACGCCGTACGTGTACGTCACCGAGGACTACGGCGCCACCTGGCGCTCGCTGGCCAGCGCCAACCTGTGGGGGTACTGCCTGGTCCTGGAGGAGGACCCGGTGGACCCCAACCTGCTGTTTTTGGGGACCGAGTTCGGCCTGTACGTCTCCCAGGACCGGGGAGGTTCCTGGTGGCGCTTCACCCACGGGCTGCCCACCGTCTCGGTGATGGACCTGGTGGTGCACCCGCGGGAGCACGACCTGGTGATCGCCACCCACGGGCGGTCCATCTTCGTCGTCGACGACATCCGGCCGCTGCGCACCCTGACCCGGGAGGTGATGGGCAAGCCTTTGCACCTTTTCGAGATCCCCCCGGCACAGCAGTACCGGCAGCGGCAGGCGGCGGGGGCGCGTTTCCCGGGAGACACCGAGTTCCGGGGCGACAGCCGCGCCTATGGGGCGATTATCTCCTTCACGGTGGCGGACCCCACCTTGCCTCACCCCGACCCCGAGGTGGAGCGGCTGCGGCCGCCGGCGCCGGGTCCCACCCCCACGCCCGGCCCGGGGCGGGAG
>JABRVY010000333.1:0-1112 GCA_039961755.1 Acidobacteriota bacterium
CCGCCCGGGTGCTGGCGCAGCTCGACGAGGTGCGGGCCATGCTGTGGCGGATGACCCACCCCCGCTGACACGGGGACCGACACCGTCACGGGCACGGTCACGGGCACGGACACGGTCACGGACACGGGCACGGTCACGGGCACGGTCACGGGCACGGACACGGTCACGGACACGGGCACGGACACGGGCACGGACACCGTCACCGACACGGGTACCGTTCTGGCCGCGGCAAGCCCGCACCGACCATGAGAGCGGGCCGGAGGCCCGCGCACCCAGGGGCACGGACACGGTCACCGGCGCGGGCCGGCGTGTCGGCCCGCCCCCGCCTGCGCGTCCTCTCCCCAGAGCGACAGCACCGGCTGGGGGTCGGGACCGTCGTGGAACAGGATTCCGTCGTGCAGCAGCAGGAAGCGCCGGCACACCCGGGCGGCGAACTCCAGATCGTGGGTGGCGATGAGCGTGGCCGCGGGCAGGGCCTCCAGCAGCCGCGCCAGGTGTCGACGACCCGGAGGGTCGAGGCCGGCGGAGGGCTCGTCCAGCAGCAAGAGCGGCGGCCCGGCCGCCAGGGCCCCGGCCAGGGCGACCCGCTGCTTCTGCCCGTGGGACAGCTCGGCCAGCGGCCGCCCGTCCACCTCGGCCAGGCCCAGCTCCGCCAGCAGCTGCGCCGCCCGGCGCCTCGCCTCCCGGGGGGAGTCTCCCCGCCGCCGCAGGGCCAGCGCGACGTCGTCCACCGCCCGGGGCAGGAGCAGCTGGTCCTCCGGCGGGTGGAAGAGAAACCCCACCCGGCGCCGCACCTGCTCCACCGTGTCCGGCCCCACCGCGGTGCCGGCCACCCGGATGGTGCCCTCGAAGGGCGCCACCCCCACCGCCGCCAGCAGCAGGCTGGTCTTGCCGGAGCCGTTCAGACCCAGCAGGGCGGCCCGCTCGCCGGGGGCAAGGCTGAAGCTCACCCCTCGCAGCACCGGCGCGGCGCGGAGGTGCCAGCGCACGGTGACGGCCCCCAGCTCCAGGGCGGGCACCGGGTTCATCCGCCCCACCGGAGGGCGGCGGCCAGGACGACCAGGACGCCCAGGGGCAGCAGCGCCAGGGTGTCCCGCCGCCGCCAGGGGGAC
>JABRVY010000334.1:0-6722 GCA_039961755.1 Acidobacteriota bacterium
GGGGGAAGGCGAAACCCACGCTCACCAGCCGCGTCTCGGGGTCCAGCAGCAGACTCAGCTGTTCCTTCTGCCCCCCTGGGGTCGAACGATTGGCCGTCAGCGCCACGTACCCCTTGCCCGGCTCGGCGGCGCGGCGATCCACCCGCAGCTCCACCGAAGCCCCGGGTGCATGGCTCGTGTAGGCCAGCATGAAGCGCCGCAGGGCGGCCTCCTCCGGCACCTGCGCCAGCGCCGTGGTCGCCACCAGCAAGCCCGCCGCTATCCCAGCACACCGTTTCATCCCGAGAGCCTCCCCACGCAACCGGAGCAGGATAGCAAATACCTGTCAGCCATTGAGCGTCTCGCCTTCTCCACCCTCTCCTCGCTGCCGCCGCGCCTGCCTCTCCTCGCTCGGCCGGTCGGCTTGGCTGGCCCGTCTCGTCTTTAGTACAGTGCACATGTGCTGGAAGAACGACTTGCCTCCCTGTGGCGGCGACGCCGGCCGGCGGTGATGGGGATCGTCAACGTGACCCCGGACTCGTTCTACGATGGCGGCCGCCTGTCCAGCGTGGAGGCAGCCGTTGACTTCGGTCTCGCCCTGCGCGACCAGGGCGCCGACGTGCTGGACGTGGGGGGGCAGTCCACCCGGCCCGGGGCGGGGGAGGTGGCCGCCGAGGTGGAGCTGGCCAGAGTGGTGCCGGTGATCGAGGAGCTGCGCCGGCGGGACGGGGAGATCGTGCTGTCGGTGGATACCTCCCGGTCAGAGGTGGCGGCCGCCGCCCTGGCGGCGGGGGCCGACCTGGTCAACGATGTCACCGCCGGCGCCGCCCCCGGGATGCTGGAGTTGGTCGCCCGGGGCGGGGCAGGGATCGTGCTCATGCACATGCGCGGCACGCCGGCCACCATGCAGCGGGACACCCGCTATGCCGACGTGGTGGCGGAGGTCCACGCCTACCTGGCCCGGCGCGCCGCTGCGGCGCTGGCGGCGGGGGTATCGCCACGGTGCGTGTTCCTCGACCCGGGGATCGGCTTCGGCAAGGACGCCGATGGCAACCTGCGTCTCCTCGGCGCCGTGGGGGATCTGGCGTCCCTCGGCCACCCCGTGGTGGTGGGGGCCTCGCGCAAGAGCTTCATCGGCGCGCTCACCGGCGCCGAGGTCAACGCCCGGCTGCCGGGCTCCCTGGCGGCGCTGGTGCCAGCTACCGCCTGCCCCCGGGTGATGGTGCGGGTGCACGACGTGGCGGCCACGGTGCAGTTTCTGACCGTCCTCGAGGCGCTGGAGGAGGCGTCGTGAACGCTGTCCTCAAGTTCCTGGGCGACCTCACCCAGCTCGAGGTGGGGGTCAGGGATCTGGTCGATATCGCCCTGGTGGCCGTCGTGTTCTACCTGCTGCTGGCGGTGGTCAAGGGGACGCGGGCGGTGTCGATGCTGTGGGGCATCCTGGTGCTGGCCGGGGCGTACCTGGGGGCGCTGGCGCTGGACCTCATCACCCTTGCCACCATCCTGCGCGAGGTGCTGTTCTATTTGCCGTTCGTCATCGTCGTCGTCTTCCAGCAGGAGATCCGCCACATCCTGGCCGCCCTGGGGAGGACCCCGCTGCTGCGCTGGACCTCAACCCTCTCCCCCCGCCAGGTGTTGATCAACGACGTGGTGCTGGCGTGCGACACGCTGGTGGCGCGCCGCTACGGCGCCCTCATCGTCATCGAGCGGGACGAGGGGTTGCGCACCTACGTGGACACCGGGATTCCCCTCGATGCCCGGCTCTCCTACGACCTGTTGGTCAACCTCTTCACCCCCGGTACCCCGTTACACGACGGCGCTGCGGTGGTGCGCGGGAACAGGATCGTGGCGGCGGGCTGCTTCCTGCCGCTGTCGACGCGCTCGGACCTGTCCTCGGATTTCGGCTCGCGCCATCGCGCTGCCCTGGGCATCTCCGAGGAAACCGACGCGGTGGCTGTGGTGGTGTCCGAGGAGCGCGGCGCCATGGCGGTGGCGGTGGGCGGGGTCCTGCACACCGAGCTGGATCGGCGTGGCCTGCGTGACCTGCTGGTGGAGCTGGTGGTGCTGGGGGAGGGAGGAACGCCCCGGTGAGGTTGCTGCCCCGCTACCCGTGGATGTTGCTCCTGGCGCTGGTGCTGGCCAGCCTGATGTGGTACGGCACCGCCTATCAGCGCCGCGAGCGCATCTCCGAAAAGCAGTTGGAGGCGTCGCTGACCCTGGTCAACGTGCCGCAGGATCTGGTGATCACCTCCGACGTTCCGCCATCGCTGTCACTGCGGGTGCGCGGGGCCTTGAGCCGGTTGCGCTCGCTGGAGTCCTCGCAGACTGGGGTGGTGCTCGACCTCTCGCGGGCGTCGGAGGGAGATCTCGATTTGCCTGTCCTGGCCGAGGATGTGATCGTTCCCAACGGTGTCGAGGTGGTGGCCATTTCCCCCTTGCAGGTGACCTTGCGGCTGGAGCGGATCGTGCAGCAGCGACTGCCCATCCTTCCCCGGGTGACGGGTCAGCCCGCGGCTGGCTCGGAGGTGGGGGCGGTGTCGGTCCAGCCACCCACCGCCCTGGTTTCGGGCCCCCGGCAGCAGCTGGGCGCCTTGCCCGGGGTGGTGACCGATCCGGTGACGGTGGAAGGAGCTGCCACCACCGTCCAGGCGAGCGTGGCGGTGCGCTCCCCCGGCCCCCAGGTGCGCATCGTGCAGCCGGCGGCGGCCAGGGTGGTGGTAGAAATCGTGCCAGCGAACTCTCAAGGCAGCGGAGGCGAAAGGCGTTGAGTCGGCTTTTCGGGACTGACGGCATGCGCGGGGTGGCGTTCGAGCCCCCCCTGGATCGAAACACCGTGGCGCGTCTGGGAAGTGCTCTGGCGCACCACCTGCGTGGGCAGGGTTTGCCTGCCCGGGTGTTGCTGGCGGGGGACACGCGGGCGTCGACGCCGGTGCTGGCCGCCTGGCTTGCTCAGGCGTTTGCCGCCTCTGGAGGAGAGGTCGTTTGGGCAGGTGTGCTGCCCACCCCGGCGGTGTCGCACCTGTTGCGCCAGGCCAACGGGTTCGGCGCCGGCGTCGTGGTCTCTGCCTCCCACAACCCGGCCGCCGACAACGGTATCAAGCTGGTGTCGGCGCGGGGCGCCAAGTGGCCGGTGGAAGAGGAGGTGAGACTGGAGGGAGGTCTGGCTGCGACACCCGTCCTCGAGGTGAGCGGTTGGTTGCCTCGAGAGGCGGAAGAGCTGCGACCGCGGTACCTGGAGGTGCTCGCCCAGGGGCTGGTGGGCCAGCCGTTGGCCGGTCTGCGGCTGCTGGTCGACGCTGCTCAGGGGGCGGCCTCGCCGGTCGCCGCGGCGTTCTTCTCCCGCCTCGGGGCCGACGTGGAGGTGCTCAACGCCTCCCCTGACGGGAAGAATATCAACGACTCCTGCGGCGCTCTGCACCCGGAAGGGCTGGCGCGGGCGGTGGTGGAGCACGGCGCCCACGCCGGCGCGGCGTTCGACGGCGACGCCGACCGCGCGGTGCTGGTGACGCACACCGGGCGGGTGCTGGACGGCGACGATCTGCTCTACATCTGGGGGCGTCACCTGGACGTCACCGGCATGCTGCCCGGACGGGCCGTGGTGGCCACGGTAATGTCGAACCTGGGCCTGGAGGTGGCGCTGGGGCGGCGAGGGATCCGGCTGGTGCGCTGCGCCGTGGGCGACCGCGAGGTGTGGGAAACCATGCAGCGAGAGGGAATTGCCCTGGGCGGCGAGCAATCCGGGCACATCATCTGCGCCCACCACGCGGTCACCGGGGACGGCCTGCTCACCGCCGCCCACGTGCTGGCCATCGCCCGGGCGCAGCAGGTCACACTGGAGGAAATGGCCGATCTCGCTCACTTTCCTCAGGTGCTGCTCAACGTCCGGGTGTCCCGCCGGCGGCCCTTGAAAGAGGTGCCGGAACTGGATGGCGCCATTGCCCGGGCGCACGCGGCGCTGGGAGAGATGGGCCGGGTCCTGGTGCGGTTCTCGGGCACCGAGCCGCTGCTGCGCATCATGGTGGAGGCTGCCACCGACGAACTGGCGCACCACACGGCGGGGCAGCTGGCGGAGGTGGCCCGGCGGGAGCTGGGCTGACGCCGGCCGGGGTTGCCCCCTTTTTCCCCCGGCCGGGGCGCGTTACACTTCCTCGCCGCAGTTGGGGCAAATTCTCTCTTTCACGAGGGCAACGATGACCACAGCGACAATCACCTGGACCAAGGTTGACGAGGCGCCGGCGCTGGCGACCTACGCTCTGCTCCCCATCGTGCAGGCCTACACGCGAGGGACCGGTATCGCCGTGGAAATGGCGGACATCTCCCTGGCCGGGCGGATCATCGCCACATTCCCGGAGCGCCAGCGAGAGGAGCTGCGGGTGGGCGATGATCTGGCCCGGCTGGGAGCGCTGACCCAGCAGCGCGAGGCCAACATCATCAAGTTGCCCAACATCTCCGCCACCGTCCCGCAGCTGAAAGCGGCCATCGCGGAGCTGCAGGAAAAGGGCTACGACCTGCCCGACTACCCGGAGGAACCCGCCTCCGAGGTCGAGCGGGGGGTGCAGCAGCGCTACTCCCGCTGCCTGGGCTCGGCGGTCAACCCGGTGCTGCGGGAGGGCAACTCCGACCGCCGGCCGGCCCTGGCGGTGAAGAAATTCGCCCAGAAAAACCCCCACCGGATGATGAAACCCTGGCCGAAATCCGGCTCCAGGACCCGCGTGGCTCACATGCGGGAGGGGGATTTCTACGGCAGCGAGACCTCCACCACGGTGCCCGCGGCTACCCAGGTGCGCATCGTCTTCATCGACAGTGACGGCGGTACGAGAGTTCTCAAGGATAAACTGGTGCTGCAGGCCGGGGAGGTCATCGACTCCGCCGTCATGAGGGTGCGCGCGCTGCGCGCCTTCTACGCCGAGCAAATCGAGGAAGCGCGGCGCGATGGGGTGCTGCTGTCCCTGCACCTGAAGGCCACCATGATGAAGGTTTCCGACCCCGTCATGTTCGGCCACTGCGTGTCGGTGTACTTCGCCGAGGCCCTCGACAAGCACGCCGAAACCCTGAAATCCATTGGCGCCAACGTCAACAACGGTCTGGCCGACGTGCTGGCCAGGCTGGAGCGCCTGCCGGCGGACACGCGCGCCGAGATCGAGGCGGACATCGCGCGAGTTCTGGAAAAGCAGCCGCCGCTGGCCATGGTGGACTCTCGCCGCGGCATCACCAACCTGCACGTCCCCAACGACGTCATCATCGATGCCTCGATGCCGGTGGTGATCCGCGACGGCGGCAAGATGTGGAACGCCAAGGACGAGCTGCAGGACTGCATCGCCATGATCCCGGACCGGTGCTACGCCCCCATCTACGGGGAGATGATCGAGGACTGCAAGCGCCACGGCCAGTTCGACCCCGCCACCATGGGCAACGTCTCCAACGTCGGCCTGATGGCCCAGAAGGCCGAGGAGTACGGCTCCCACGACAAGACCTTCATGGCCCCGGGGGACGGCCTGGTGTGCGTGGTCGACGAGGCCGGCACCGTCTTGCTCCAGCAGCAGGTGGAGGCGGGGGACATCTTCCGCATGTGCCAGACCAAGGACGCCCCCATCCGCAACTGGGTGGGGCTGGCGGTGTCGCGGGCGCGGGCGACGGGGGCACCGGCGGTTTTCTGGCTGGACGAGAACCGCGCCCACGACCGCGAGATCATCAAGAAGGTCGAGACGTACCTGCCCGAGCATGACACCAGTGGGCTCGACATCCGCATCATGAAGCCCGTGGAGGCGATGCGCTTCTCCCTCGCCCGCATCCGCCGCGGCGAGGACACCATTTCGGTGACCGGCAACGTGCTGCGCGACTACCTCACCGACCTCTTCCCCATCCTCGAGCTGGGCACCAGCGCGCGGATGCTCTCCATCGTGCGACTGATGAACGGCGGCGGCCTGTTCGAGACCGGCGCCGGCGGCTCCGCCCCCAAGCACGTGCAGCAGTTCGTGCAGGAGGGACACCTGCGCTGGGACTCCCTGGGGGAGTACTGCGCCCTGGTGCCGTCGCTGGAGCTGGCTGCCGAGGTCTCCGGCAACCGCAAGGCCAGGGTGCTCGCCGCGGCGCTCGAGGAGGGGATCGCCAGGTACCTCGAGAACGGCAAGCTGCCCTCCCGCAAGGTGGGCGAGCTGGACAACCGGGGATCGACCTTCTACCTGGCGCTCTACTGGGCGCAGGCGCTGGCGGCCCAGGATGAGGACGGCGAGCTGGCGGCTCGCTTCGCCCCGGTGGCGCAGCAGCTCGCCGCCCAGGAGGCGGTCATCGCCGCCGAGCTGCTGGCGGCGCAGGGCAGGCCAGTGGACCTGGGCGGCTACTACCTCTTCGATGACGCCAAGGCCGCCGCCGCCATGCGCCCCAGCCCGACCCTGAACGCCATCATCGACGGCATGCGCTGACGTTTTTGGCTCCCTTCGCCACACCCTCAGCTGCAGCCGCATGACCCCTGTCCGCTTGGATACGGGTGCTGCCGACTGTCGCTGTCAATCTTCTGGATCTGGTCGGAGAATCCGGGCAGCACAAAGCCGAGGCTCGAGGGTCGTTTTCGCCTCAAGAGAGGAGGCGAGTCGGGCGGTGTTCCCGCACCTCGCGACCTCCGGCGTTGGTGAGAAGAGGTAGGGCCTAGGAGGCTGTTGTGCGAAAATCGCTGAAAAAAGCCCCGGGGGAAGCCACAATGGAGCTGATTGAGCCGGGTGCGGAGGCTGGGCGGCGCGGTGATC
>JABRVY010000335.1:0-2321 GCA_039961755.1 Acidobacteriota bacterium
GGCACGGCGGGGTGGTGGTGCTGCATGACCCGGTGCTCCATCACCTGCTGGTGGAGCACCGGGTCATGCAGCACCACCACCCCGCCGTGCCGGCGCAGGCGTGCCGCCACCCACAGGTGGTACGGGTTGTTGCCCAGGTGCAACAGGGAGACAACCCCCTCGCCCCCGACGCTGGCGTGGGAGATACGCGGAAGATCGAGCCACGCCCCCCCCTCCGGGGGCGGCTGCCAGCCGGGGGGTTCGACGACGGTGACGTCGGCGTGGGCGGCCAGCTCCGGCAGGATCTCGGCGGCGTAGTCCGCCACCCCGGAGCGCGTCGGGGGCAGCGGCGAGACCCACATCAGGCGAGGCCTCGCGGGGACCTCGGACAATGACCCTCCGGCGTCCGCCGCGGCGGCCATCACCGCCCGTTGCCGGCCAGCGCCTGCATCTTGAGGTACGCCTCGATGAAGCCGTCCAGGTCGCCGTCCAGCACCCGATCGGCGTCCCCCACCTCGTAGTTCGTCCGCACGTCCTTGACCAGCCTGTACGGCTGCAGAACGTAGGAGCGGATCTGATTCCCCCAGGAGATGTCCTTCTTGGGGCCCTTGATCTTCTCCAGCTCCTCCTCCTTCTTCTTCAGCTCCAGTTCGAACAGCCGGGCGCGCAGCACCTTCATGGCGGTGGCGAGGTTCTTGATCTGCGAACGCTCGTTCTGACAGCTCACCACGATGTTGGTGGGCAGGTGGGTCACCCGCACCGCCGAGTAGGTGGTGTTCACCCCCTGTCCGCCGGGGCCCGAGGAGCAGAAGCGGTCGATGCGGAGATCCTTCTCGTCGATGACCACCTCGACCTCCTCGTCCACCTCGGGGTAGACGTGCACGGAGGCAAAGGAGGTCTGCCGGCGGGCGTTGGCATCGAAGGGGGAGATGCGCACCAGCCGGTGGATGCCGTTCTCGCCCTTCAGGTAGCCGTAGGCGTACTCGCCCTTGACCAGGACGGTGGCGGCGCGGATGCCCGCTTCCTCGGCGTCCTGGGTGTCCAGCACCTCGGCCTCGAAGCCGCGCCGCTCGCACCAGCGCAGGTACATGCGCAGCAGCATGCTGGCCCAGTCCGCCGAATCGGTGCCGCCGGCGCCCGGGTGGATCTCGACGAAGGCATTGGCGACGTCGTAGTCGCCGGTCATCTTGGTCTCCAGCTCCAGCCGCTCCAGGCGAGGGGTGACCCTGGACAGGAGATCTTCGAGCTCGGGCAGCGCCGCCTCATCCTCGGCGCTCAGCTCCTGGAGCACCTCGATGTCCTCGATGGTGCGGGCGAGAAAACGATCGGTCTCGATCTGCGCCTCAAGGGCGCGCCGGCGGCGCATCACCTCGCGCGCCCTGTCGCGGTCGCTCCAGAAGTCCGGGCGCTGAGTGAGCTCGGCGATCCCCGCCAGCTCACCCTCGAGCTTCACGGCGTCAAAGGTACCCCCGCAGCGTCGCCGCCCGCTCGCGGGTCTCGTCTGCCCTGGCCAGGACTTCCTCGCGCATGTGGACCTACCCTGTCTGCGCCTTCCCGCCCCGGCGGTGGCGCGCTGTGATTATAGCCGCCAGCCAGGCCGCCACGATTGCCCAGCGAAGAGTGATCCCCCAGCGCACCGCCGGCGTCACGCCCTCGCCGGCCCACACCTGGGCCATGATCAGCCCCCGCTCGCCGAACCCCAATCTTTCGATGATCCTGCCGCGAGGGTCGACGATGGCCGAGATACCGGTGACGGCGGCGCGCACCAGGTAGCGCCGGGTCTCGGCGGCCCGCAGCACCGCCAGGGCCAGGTGCTGGCGGGGGGCCGCCGAATCCCCGTACCACCCGTCGTTGGTGATGGTGACCAGGATGCTCGCCCCGGCCAGCACCTCGGCCGCTGCCAGAGAGGGGAACGCCACCTCGTAGCACACCGCCAGGCCCGTGGGGCCCACCGGCCCGGGCACCGGCAGCCGGCTCCGGCCGGGGGTGAACGAACCCACCTCCCGCACCAGCGGGCGCAAGATCGGCAGGCGCCCCACCACCGGGATGTACTCCCCGAACGGCACCAGGTGCACCTTGTCGAAGCGGTGCGGCAGCAGTCCCGCGGGGGAGGCGGTAAAGATCGAATTGAAGTACTCCTCCCCCCCGGGGGAGAGCCCGATGGACCCCAAGGTCAGCCACACCCCGTGCCGCCGGGCGAAGGCCTCGATGCGGGTGCGATGCACCGCATCCCGCTCCACCACCCGTGGCACGGGGTGTGGCTGACCTTGGGGTCCATCGGGCTCTCCCCCGGGGGGGAGGAGTACTTCAATTCGATCTTTACCGCCTCCCCCGCGGGACTG
>JABRVY010000336.1:0-6613 GCA_039961755.1 Acidobacteriota bacterium
CCCCCCGACCTCGCCTCCGCCTTCGCCAACGTCAACACCCCTGATGAACTGGCGACCGCCCGACGGCGGCTGGCGAAGGTGCCGCGACGACGTCGCTGACCAGAGCCGGGTCGCTTCTCTCTTCCGAGCCGATGCGGCGCCAATCCCAGGTCGAGGCGCTCAGCACCGCCGTCCACACCTGCAGCTGGCCCCCCGCCCCCGACTTCACCGCGAAACACCGGGCCGCCCGCTCACCCGCACGAGCCCGCAAGCCTGGACAGCAGGTGCGGCCGCGAATCACGTCGAGGCCGGCAAGGGCGTCGGAGAGTTGCCAACGGTTCCACTCGCACATGGCAGAACACCTGCGGCCGCCACGGCCGCGCTCACGTCCGGCGCCACCCGTGACCGTGTCCGTGACCGTGTCCGTGACCGTGTCCGTGACCGTGCCAGTGTCCGTGACCGTGACCGTGCCAGTGTCGGTGCCAAGTGCGGGCGGACCGGATGATTGGCGACGTGGTAGCGCAACCCTTCCCCTGCTCTGGGACTCTGACTCGCCAGCAGGGTGCCGTCGCGCCAGACGTGGTCCTTGCGCCAGGCCCAGCTCCCGGTCGAGGGCGTGTAGGTCACCTCCCGCAGCACCTTGCCTCCCAGATCGCGCAGGGTGAGAGTGTACACCACCGGCGAGAGGTTCACCTCGCGCACGAGGATGCGCTCGCCGCTGGCGTCGTAGGTAAAGCGGCGGTTCACCCCCAGGCCCTGCAGGGAGCGCATCTGGCTGAGCGCATCCCAGCTCGCCTGAAAGGCATCCTGCCCACGGCCCCAGCCGGTGAGGTTGCCAGCGGCATCGTAGGACGCCGGCGGCAGCAGCCGGTTGGTGGCGGGGTTGGTGTTGCTCTGCCCCGGCGGGGTGCACGCCCCCGACCCGAGCACCTGCGCCCAGCTGGTGAGGTTGCCGAAGGAATCGAAACCGTAGCACTGGGTGGCGTTCAACCCCCCCAGGCTTGCCCGGCGCAGCCGCGACACCCTGTCATACACGAAGGTGTCCCCCGCCGGCTTGAGCACCCCGTCGGCCGCCATCGCCTTGATGTTGCCCGCCCCGTCCCAGGCGTAGATCCCGGCCGACCAATCCCCCGCACCCGGCACGCCGTTGTGCCGCACCCCCGAGGTGGCAATCCGCCGCGGCCTCGCCTCGGTCTCGCGAGGGAGCGAGCCGGGAAGACGCCCAACCGCCCAGTATCTTGGGCTGGGAGGGAGCTACTTCCCGGCTCGCGTCACTGCGACCCCGTCGCGAAACACGATATCACGAGAATACTGATACTTAATATCGGCTTCCGAAAGGGTGAAGTAGGCAGACACATCCGAAAGATCGAGTTTTCCGTCACTTCCTCGGGAGATGAGAACGTATTCTATTCCCGCGGCGGTAGCCTGCAGATCGAAGACATAGTCCCTCCCCCAGGCATCCCGTCCCTGATTGACGGATTGCACCAGGGAGAACAATTTGGCCTGGGAGCGCTCGCCCGAGTCGATGGCCGCGTTCATTCTCGCGGTGATAGTCTGCATATCGGCAAATGTGCGAACCTGGAGTGCACGACGGTAGAAGGCTCGCACTTCGATCGCCAAGAAAACAGCCCCGGCAACGACCCCGAGCAGAAGACCGAGGAGGATGAACCGAATCGGCCGCTTCATAATGTTTCCTTATCCCGACGCCCCGGTGTGATATCGAGAAAGTACTGAATGAAGCGCTCTCGTTCGGGCGTCGAATCCGGTTTCAGCACAATCGTTCCAAGGTTGGTGTCGAGCCCCTGCAGGCTTTGAAGGAGCTGGCCTGGTGTACTCAACGCACCACCCAGCATGTGAGATGGGTTCGTGCCCGTTGGAATGACGCCGCCCGCCTCCAATGTATTGGCGACAGCCTGCGCACAGTTCTCACGAACCATGAGGCCAGCACCCGGCGCATCGCGGTCAACACCGCCATCAGGACTGGAGCGGAGGAAAGTCGATCATCCTTGCGTCCTGTGCCGGCGTGGTGTTCAAGACGGTAAGCAGTACCGTGCGGCTTTGAGCGTTGTAGTGCCGAACGAACTCTGCTACCCCCTTCTCAAAGCCGTACTCTCCACCCAAGCTGACTCCTGCCGCGTTGCCTGTTCGCGAAAAAACGAAGACCGCAGAATGACCGAACTTCTCTTTCAGGTTACTACCATGAGTAACCGTGAAAACCAAGGTCACCTTTCCAGCTGGGTCTACAGAGTTGGTTGGATTCCCCCGCACATACGCGTACAGGTTCCAGCTCTGGGGGGCTGCGAGGGCATTGTCCCGGCCGGGGTCGATGCTCAGGAACCGGGCCAGCAGCGGGGAGTAGTAGCGAGCGTGCAGGTAGTCGAGATCGTCACTGGCGCGATCGGCAAGGTGCAGGTCGCGCTCGTGACCGGTGAAGCCCATGCGCTCGGGATGCTGGCCGCCACCGCCGGCCTGACCCTGGGGGTCGAGACCGAAGGGCCACAGCTGCCAGCTGGCCAGGCGCTCCCCGCAGCGGTCGGTGAGCAGGCGCGGCGAGCCCAGGTGGTCGAGGTGATAATGCCGCAGCCCCTCGGAGGCCGTCACCGAGGCCAGGAGGTGGCCATCGCGCCAGACGTGGTCCTTGCGCCAGACGTGGTCCTTGCGCCAGGCCCAGCTCCCGGTCGAGGGCGTGTAGGTCACCTCCCGCAGCACCTTGCCTCCCAGATCGCGCAGCGTGAGAGTGTACACCACCGGCGAGAGGTTCACCTCGCGCACGAGGATGCGCTCGCCGCTGGCGTCGTAGGTAAAGCGGCGGTTCACCCCCAGGCCCTCGAGGGAGCGCATCTGGCTGAGCGCATCCCAGCTCGCCTGGAAGGCATCCTGCCCACTGCCCAGCCGGTGAGGTTGCCCGCCGCATCGTAGGACGCCGACGAGCGCAGAAGCACCCCGCCGGGGGCCGGGTGGACGCAGCCCAGGGGGCGAGGTCGCCCCGGACACCGTCCGGGGAAGGGTCCGCCGCGGCTGCTGCCCGGATGCTCCAGACGCCTGGCGGCGCGGCACACGCCCAAACCCCCCGTGGGTGCGGGCCGGGATGGCTGCAGCCACCACCGAGCTCCGCCCTACGGTACGGCCTTGGCGGCGCCCTCCTGGGCCGCTCGCGGGGGGTCAGGCGTGGGTTCCTCGCAGGATACGACAACCTCTTTCATCGAACACCCGCAGTCTTTCTTGCTGACGCAGTACTTGAGGCGGCGCCCATCGACCCAACTCAGGAACCATAGTGGATCATCCACCTCCGCGATCCGGCGAAACCGCTCCTTGAAGTTCCTCTCGTCGAAGCGTCCGGCTGCCAGGTCGGCCAGCACCTTGCTGCCGGAAAACACCCAGATTCCACGCGACCAGTTGAAGGCAACGCACGAGCCGTCGGGGCTCACTTCAAATTCCGAGCCCCCCGTCGCTCCGAGGATATGCAACAGATTCTCCACCCCGGTTTCCACGTCGATGACTTCGAGGTACGTACACGCGCCGCCGCATTCCCGGCGCGAGCTCGCCACGAAGACCTTCGTGGGGCTCAAGAAGCCGTACCCCTGGAACTCCTCACCCGGCTCCAGCTGCCGCAGCGTCCGGTGTTCGCCCCCCTTTTCGATGACCAGAGTGGATTGAACCCGAAGCGTCCCCTGGGAGGAGGTCTTGGCATCGTTTCCCTCCCCGCCGAAAGCTGTCGCGGCGGAGGTGCAGGCGAGGAGTATCGTGAAAAAAAAGCCGGCAAGTCCCAGAGCTGACGCCCGCCCAGGGGTTCTCCCACGTGACCCGACACCACCGATGCCGTGACTGGTCCACGCGTTTCGATTACGGTTGATGGCGCTCGTCATCTGTCTTTGCAAGGTGCTTCTCCTCTTTCGCCTCGAGGGCCTTCTTGTCGCGGTTGAGAAGGTACGCCTTCGGCTTGTGATCTAACCTGAAGAACTCCCTTAACACGTCAACCCCGTTTTTATCTCCGACGTTGAACAACACCGGAAGCAGCTGATGATCCCACCTCGACCCGCCCATTTCGGGATCCTCGGGAGCAACCACCGCCACATGCCCTCCCGAACCAGCCGTTTGGGCAACCACAATGGTCACGCCTTTCTTGGCCAGGGCGACCGCTTCCGCGAATGTCACCTCCGTTGCATTGTCTGGGTTCGCCAAAAACTTTGCCATTTGCGCCGCCCTCATGCCATCGAGGGAATGATCGCCTCCAGCCCGCAGGATCGCCTGAACTCCGAAGTTACAGAAGGTCTGGCCGTTGCGCGGCTGAAGGTCCGGACGCGCCACGACTGCTTTTCCTACCTCGCGAAGCTTATCGGCTGATTCGAAAACCGCCCTGCCGTCAAGATCCAGGAGTCGAACGGGGTTGTTGCGCACATACGCATACAGGTTCCAGCTCTGGGGGGCTCGAAGGTCGTTGTCCCGGCCGGGGTCGACGTTCAGGAACCGGGCGAGCAGCGGGGAGTAGTACCGAGCGTGCATGTAATCGAGGTCGTCGCTGGCGCGGTCTGCAAGGTGCAGGTCGCGCTCGTGGCCGGTGAAACGCATCCGCTCGGGGTGCTGCCCGCCACCCCCGGCCTGACCCTGGGGGTCGAGCCCGAAGGGCCACAGCTGCCAGCTGGCCAGGCGCTCCGCGCAGCGGTCGGTGAGCAGCCGCGGCGAACCCAGGTGGTCGAGGTGGTAATGCCGCAGCCCCTCGGAGGCCGACACCGAGGCCAGGAGGTGGCCGTCGCGCCAGACGTGGTCCTTGCGCCAGGCCCAGCTCCCGGCCGAGGGCGTGTACGTCACCTCCCGCAGCACCTTGCCTCGCTGGGCTTTCCGAGGACGAAGTCAACTGACGGCGCCACGGTCACCCTCTTCTCCCCACTGCTCCACCGCTGCCCGGTACCACTCGCCAGTGAAGTCCACCTCTTTGAGCATTTCGATCACGCGCCGGAGATTTACCTTGTCGCCAAGACGGCCATAGGCATGCGCCAGTGCAAGGAGTCCCGACGGTTCTTCGCTATCTCCGTGGTGCGCGCGAGCGGCCGCGATCAGGGAGAGCTGGGCGAAGAGCGGGTGACGAAAGACGTCGGCGCACTCACGAAAGAAGGCGGCCAAATGCAAACACTCGATTTCCCAGTCTATCTTTTCCAGCCTTCCCTGATCGCCCCACAGCAACGCCGCCAGTACGTGGGGCGCATCGTCGAACTGACTGAGAGGCGCGCCACCGACGTCAACGCCACGACCGGCGAGTGCGAACGCGACGCGCACATATTCCTGCGCCACCAGCTGAAAACTCGCCGATAGAAGATCGAAGCAAGTTGCCGCCTTTTCAAAAAAACGAAGATCCATCCCGTATTGCCCGCTGTGCCCATACAACCTCCCAATCTCGAAGAAAATCTTCGCCCTCATGTTAGGGTCCTGCTCCTCCTGAGCGAGGGCCTCGAGCTCCCGCACGAGCGTCTCCAGCGGCAGCGTGTCGCGCAGGTGTACGAGTAACTCGTTCATCCTGCGTGGAATGCGTCCCGTATTATCTGACCCGCCATACCACTGAAAGATCATCACGCCCTCCTCAGGGTGTATTTTTTTTCTAAGTGCGCCCTCGCACATCCAGGATCACCGGCGGGGCAGGGTGGAGTTCCGGCACACGCTTGCCGGTGCGCTGCCTCACCGTGTCCCCTCCATTCTCGTCGGGAGTCCCTTCGGCACCCAGAGATGTAAGAACCGGACCTAGCGGACCCACCTTGGCAATATCGCCCAGCTCGTTGGGTGTCAAGGGATCCTGAGGCCGCTCGCCCACCCTCGTGTGTGAACCTGGCGCAGCGGGTGGCAGTGGATCGCCGCCCCCAGGACGCTCGGGGTCGGGTGCCTTGGTCGATCGTTGCGCCCTACGGCGTTCCTGCGAACGAAGGTGATCGAGATAACCCCGATCTCTAGCTCGAACCTGGTCGCGCGAGCCCACCCAGCGGTATAGAGACGTGCCCAGGCGCTCCAGGTTGCTTGCCATGACCTGCGCATTGCTGCGCCCGGGGTTCGTCGAGGACTCTGCGTTGAGCCACGCCAAGACCGCTGCAGACGCGGCCGCGGCCATCGCGTGCGCAGGTGGGATCGCCACGACAAGAACCGCAGCGCCACCAGTGCGATCGGCCTGAACGAGAGGGCTATTTCGCACATACGCATACAGGTTCCAGCTCTGGGGGGCTCGAAGGTCATTGTCCCGGCCGGGGTCGACGCTCACGAACCGGGCGAGCAGCGGCGAGTAGTACCTGGCGTGCAGGTAGTCGAAGTCGTCCCAGGTGCGGTCGAGCTGGCCGAGGTCGCGCTGGTGGGCGGTGAATCGGTGGCGCTCGCCGTCCTGCACGCCCGTGGGACGGTCAAGCCCCCAGGGATTGTGATCGAGCAGCGCCACGCGCTGGCCGCAGCGGTTGGTCACGAGCCGCGGCGAGCCCAGGTGGTCGACGTGGGCGTGGCGTAGGCCGTCGCGCCGCGATACGCTGGCCAGCAGCCGCCCCGCCCCCCAGATGCTGTCCTTCTCCCAGTCCCACGCCCACGTCGACCACCTGGGCTCGCCGCGGCTCGTGACCAACCGCTGCGGCCAGCGCGTGGCGCTGCTCGATCACAATCCCTGGGG
>JABRVY010000337.1:0-1003 GCA_039961755.1 Acidobacteriota bacterium
CCCCTTCCCGCCCTGCCGCAAAGGTGATGAGCCCGGTTACCACCGAGGGGTCGGCAGCGTGGGCGGCGGCGGGGCCGTGGCAGGACTCGCAGCCCGCCACCCCGGCGCGGGTGCGCACCGCCGGCGCCGCGTGCACGTTACGTTCAAAGTGGACGAAGAGCTCGGCGTGGCAGTCCCGGCACGCCTCGCTGCCCGCGTACTCCCGGGGGGCATCCTTGGCCCCCGCGGCCCCCGCAGTGGCCGCCAGCAGGCTCATGGTGATGAGGGGAATCGTCAAGGTTCGCATTGCCTTCAGCCCTCCTCGCGTGTCGCCGCGCCGCCCCCTCATGCCGGGACGAGCCTCACCTTGGTGTCGTAGAAGACGGCACTGCCGCCGATGACGTCCGACAGGGTGGTGTTGCGCAGGTGGTCATCCAGCCGCATGGCGGCGTTGGCGTGCACCCCGGCGGAGCGCCGGCGGTCGCCCCTGATGGTCACGCCGTCCACGATCTGGTCGTCGGACCCGTAGGCCCAGTGGCCGTACCCCAACACGAAGTTGATCACGCCGGGGCGGATCTTCTCCGTGACCTTGAGGACCCCCACCATGGGGATCTTGGTACCGTTGCGCAGGTCCCACACCCCCTCGGTATTGGTGGCGCAGGTGACCTTCACCCTCTGCCCGTGGCGGAACCCCAGCCGGGAGGCGTCCTGGGGGTGGATCTCGATCTCGTTGAACGGCTTGCGGTCCAGGAGCCAGTAGTTGGAGATGGTGCGGCTCTTGCACATCAGCATGGTGCGGGAGGTGATGAGCTGCAGGTCGTACCCGGCGTCGACGATGGGACGCCCCAGGGAATCGGCGATCGGCACGTGCCCGGCCAGCGGCCGCAGGACCTCCCCGGTGAGGGAATTGCGCAAGGTGGCCGCCTTTTCCAGGTACATGTTCACCAGCCGGCCGTACTTGGCGTTGGTCTGGCCGGCCGCCGTCCACGCCTGGTTGTAGGCCCACCACCGCCCCCCCCGATTC
>JABRVY010000338.1:0-4831 GCA_039961755.1 Acidobacteriota bacterium
CTGCCAGCACCGCCCGGCCCACCTGGCCCGGGCTGGCCCCCAGGGACCGCAGCACGGCGATCACCTGCCGCCGCTGCACCACCGCCGTGGCCAGGGTGATGGCCACCAGCACCCCCCCCACCAGCAGGGAAATCCCCGAGAGGGCCGCCAGGTTGAATTCCAGGGCCCGCAGCAGGCGCTCCGAGCCCTGGGCGCGCGGCCGGGGGGCGCCCACCGTCAGGGGTGGCGGCACCATCTCCGGCGTCAGGCGGGCGCGCAGGGAATCCATGGCCACCCCGGGGCGGGGCGCGAGGCGCACGGCGTCCAGGTACCCCTGCCGGCCGAACAGCTCCTGCGCCGCGGCCACGTCCATGACCACGGTATGGCTCCAGGCGCTGGCGGCCCGCCGGGGGGCAAACACCCCGGCGACGGGCAGCGCCTCGGGGCGGGAGCGGGCCGTCACCACCAGATCGTCCCCCGGCGCAAGGCCCAGCCGCCGGGCCAGGGGCTCGGGGAGCAGCGCGCCACGTCGGCCGAGGAGGGCCTCGATGTCCATCTCCCCCTGCGGCATGGGGGGCAGGTTGTCGGGAGCATCCGCGGTGAGCAGGTCGAGCCCCAGGACCTTCACCGCCTCCCCCGTGGCGGGCAGCAGCGCCACCTCCTCCAGCACCGGGGAGAGCCGGGCGTCGGCAGCCAGCGGCCGCAGCCTCCCCAGCAGGGCGGTGGGCACCCCCCCGGGGGCGCTGAGCTCCAGGCTCTCCTCCCCGGCCACCTCCGCCACCCCCTCGCGCATGGCCCACACCGCGGCGCGGCTGGCCGCCACCGTGGCCACCATGGCGGCCACCCCGGCGGCCACCCCGACCACGGTGACGAGCAGGCGGAGGGGGCGGCGCAGCGCCGGGCGGAGGGCCAGGGTCCGCAGGATCATGGGGAGGGGCCCAGCAGGCGACCGTCGCGCATGGCCAGCACCCGCCCGGCGGCGGCGGCCAGCCGGCCGTCGTGGGTGGCCAGCAGGAGGGCCGCCCCCTCGGCGCGCCGCAGCTCGTCGAGGAGCGCCAGCACCGCCGCGCCGGCGGCGGAGTCCAGGTTACCGGTGGGCTCGTCGGCCACCACCACCCGGGGGCGGTGCACCAGGGCCCGGGCCACCGCCACCCGCTGCTGTTCCCCGCCGGAGAGCTCGCCAGGGAAGTGGCGCCGGCGGTGGGCCAGGCCGACCCGCTCCAGCAGCTCCGCCACCCGCGCCCCGTCCCGCCGGCCGTCCAGGGCCAGGGGCAGGGCAACGTTTTCCTCCACCGTCAGGTGGGGCACGAGGTGGAAGGCCTGGAAGACGATCCCCACCTGCCGGCGGCGCAGGAGGGTGAGGACCCCCTCGTCGGCGCGGCGCAGGTCCACCCCGCACACCCGCACCTCCCCCTCGTCGGGGGTGTCCACGCCGGAAACGAGGTTGAGGGTGGTGGACTTGCCGCACCCGGAGGGGCCCACCAGGGCCACCATTTCTCCCGCCGCCAGGCGCAGGCTCACTCCGTCCAGGGCGGTCACCACGGCGCCACCGGTGCGGTAGCGCTTGCATACCCCCTCAAGGGCGACGACCGGCTCCACGCGACCCCTTCCCGTTCCGGTCCAGCGTGGCGACCCCGGCGGCTGCGGGCATGCGGGCGAGCAGCTCGTCCAGCGCCTGGAAGTCGGTGGTGCGGGCGATGGCAGGGTGCAACCCTTCCAGGGCAGCGCTCCCCGACCCCCCCACCCACATGCTGGCCCGTGGCGCCAGGGCGGCGTACAGGTGATTGAGGGTAGCCACCGTGGCCGCGGTGGCGTTCGGGGCGCTGACGGTGATCCCCACCACCTGGGCGTTGATGCCGTGGGCCGTCTCGACGATCTCGTGGGGGGGCGTGTCCAGCCCCAAAAGCCGCACCCGCAGACCGCGCGCCGCGGCGGCGAGGGCGACGATGTGCAGGGGAAGGCCGTGCTGTTCCCCCGGCAGAGCGGCCAGTAGCAGCGGCCGGCCGGCAGCGCCCGGCTCGAGGGCCAGCCGCAAGGCCCGCAGTTCGTCCTCGATCGCCTCGGAGAGGAGGTGTTCATGGCGGATGTCCAGCTGCCCCCTCTCCCACCGCGCCCCCACCTCGATGAGGAGGGGGATGACGCGGTCCTCGAGGAACACCCGCACGCCCAACGCCGCCGAAGCGTGCCGCAGGGCGCTGGCTACCGCGGGCAGATTGAACGCCTTGAGGTTCTCGATGACGCCGGCACACCAGCTGGCGGTGGCGTCGGGCTCCACCTCCAGGGTCGGTAAAAGGGCGTGCAGCCGCTCCACCGGCATGGGCACCACCGCGCTGGCCCGGTGGCCCAGGGTGAGGGCGCGCTTGATCAGCTTCAGCCGCTCAACCTGCTCGTTGGTGAAGCGCCGGTGTCCGGAGGGGAGTCGGTGCGGCACCGGGAAGGAAAAGCGGCGCTCCCAGGCGCGCAGGGTGTGCTGGGAGATGCCGGTGGCGCGCGCCACTGCGGCGATCGACCAGGCGGCCTCGCTCGGGCTCCAGGTCGCAGGGCTCACGTCGCCTCCCGGCCGCAGGAGCGGCAGGCGCCGATCTCGCGCTGGCGAGGGCGGCGGTGCGTGCCCCCGAGGCCGTCGAGCACGTTGCGGCGGGTCAGGAAAAAGAAGCCGAGCGGTAACCCTGGGTGGACATTGCCTCTCTGGCGTGGCCCCCGGGTCGCCGGCCTGTCGGTGTTTCTACTGGGTTGCACGCCACCTCCCCTTCGGTGAGGAGAAGGGCTCACCGGATGTCGAGTATTCCTCCAGGTTCGAAAGCACTCATCAGTCGACGAGGCTGAGACGGGCGCGGGCGATCACCCGGGGAGCGAGGCTGGCCTCCTGGGCGAGGGAAAGGCGCTGGAGCAACGGCGGGGGGGCGCGATGGTAGACGAGGCGCGCTTCGGCCGTCCACGCCCCGGGCGGTAGCGGGTAGTCGAGGGTGCGCCGCTCCCCGGCCGCCAGCCGCGTATCCCGCGCCACCGCCATCGCCCGCCACGGGGGGGCCGGGACGTTCCCCGCGGAATCGGCCAGCAGGCGGGCGAAGAGTGCGTCGGGGTCTGTGCGGTTGTCGAAGAGGCGCTGCCCTCGCCGGTCCAGGATCTCCACCTCCAGCCTCACCTGCCGCAGGGCGGGTCCGGTGGGCAAGGCGTGGCCGACGCCGCGGGCAAGGACCGTCACGCGCAGCGTCTCGCCCCGCCGGTCGAGGGACACGGTGGCGGCGCGATGGGGCTCGGCGGTGGTGGCCCCGGCAAAGGCGTGGGGGCGGTGGCAGGCGATGCAGGGAGCGCCGGCGGTGCGGGCAGCGGCCTCCGGGCCTGTTGTGCAGAGAGGAACTCCGGCGGGGTTGCTGAGCTGACCGTGACACGGCAGGCAGGGCGCTTCGCCGGCCATGGCGGGGGTGACGGCGACGGGGTGGGGGGCGTCCCCCGAGGTTCGTGGGGCCAGCACCGGGCGGTTCGGGTCGATGAGCAGGGTGTCCGGGCCGGCTCCAGATGCCACCTGGTGGCAGGCGCCACACTCCACGGCGGTGGAGCGCTCGCCGGCGGCGGTCGGCACGGTGTGGCAGGCGGCACAGCGAGCGGCCACCGCCTCGCCGGCGTCGGCGTGCGCCCACTGGCGCATGGCCCGATAGAGGGGACTGGCCGCCGAGGCAGCGTGGGCGGAGGTGATCCACTCCTCGTGCTGCCGGGTGTGACAGTCGGCGCACGGTGGTAGGGTGAGGGCCAGGGTCAGGGTGGCGACAACCATTATCGAAGAGGTTACGTCCGGCGGGAGCCCTTGGCAAGCCGGGCACTGCTCTGGCACGATGCCCGCCGTGAAGGCTCTTTTCCGCGCCCCCCGGGGGCGAGCCGAGGTGGTGTTCGACTACGCCCAGGTGGTGCTCGGCTCCGTGCTGGTGGGACTGGGGACCAATTGGTTCTTCGTCCCCAACAAGGTGGTCTCCGGCGGCGTCACGGGCATCGCCATCATCTGTCACTACGTGTTCAAGACGCCGGTGGGGGTGGTGGTGCTGGCGCTGAACCTCCCCCTGCTGTGGCTGGGGTGGCGCTTCGTGGGTGGAATGCGCTTTTTCGTGCGCACAGTGGTCTCGGTGCTGGTGCTGTCCGCTACCATCGATCTCACCGCGCCGCTGCTCACCCCGCCGACCCAGGACCGGCTGCTGGTGATCTGCTACGGCGGGCTCCTGGACGGTCTGGGGATGGGGCTGGTGTTCCGCGGCCGCGGCACCACCGGGGGCACCGACGTGCTGGCGCGCATCGCCCACCGCTACCTGGGGGTGGGGATCGGCCAGGCGTTGCTGGCCATCAACGTGGTGATCTTCGGCGGGGCGGCGTTCATCTTCGGGGCGGAGCCGGTGATGGTGGCCCTCGCCCTGGCCTTCGTGTCGGCCCGGGTGCTGGACCTGGTGCAGTCGGGGTTCTCGGTGGCGCGCACGGCGCTCATCATTGCGGCCCAACCGCGGGCCGTGATGGACGCCGTCTTCGCCCGCCTCGGCCGGGGAGTGACGGTGCTGGACGGCATCGGTGGCTACACCGGCGAGGCCCGGCCGGTGCTGATGGTGGTGGTGGCGGCCCACGAGGTGGGGCGCCTGAAGCGGCTGGTGGCGGAGGTGGATCCCAGGGCCTTCGTCACCATCTTGCCGGCCCAGGAGGTGCTGGGGGAGGGGTTCGCCGCCCACAGCCGGGAGGAGAAGGGGTGAGGAGAAACTGGGTGTTGTGGGTGGTGGCCGTCGCCGTCACGCTGGCGTCGGCGGTGTGGCAACGCATGACCGGGCCGACTTACCCGGTGCGGGGCACGGTGGTGGTGGATGGGGCGGCGGTGAAG
>JABRVY010000339.1:0-3423 GCA_039961755.1 Acidobacteriota bacterium
CAGCACCTCCACCCGCTGGCCCACGTACCCCGCGACAAAGGCGCCCTGCCCCGCGGCGGCGGCAGCGCGCATGGCGGCCACCCTTCCCCGGATGAGGCCGGCCGGCAGCTGCCCGGGTAGCGTCGCCGCCGCCGTGCCGGGGCGGGGGGAGAAGCCGAACACGTGGGTGCGGGCGAAGCCCAGGGCGGTGACGAAGGCCAGGCTCTCCTGGAACTCTTCGTCGGTTTCCCCGGGGAAGCCGACGATCACGTCGGTGGTGATGGCCACCCCGGGGATCGCCGCCCGCAGCCGGCCCACCGCCGCGGCGAACTGCTCCGGAGTGCAGGGCCGTTGCATCCGCCGCAGGGTGGCGGCGCAGCCGCTCTGGAGGGAGAGGTGAACGTGCCGACAGAGGCGGGGGTGGGACCACATGGCCAGCTCGCGCGGTCCGATCGCCCAGGGAGAGAGAGAGGAGAGCCGCAGGCGCCGCAGAGGCAGACGGGTGAGGATGGCCTCCACCAGGCCTGGCAGATCCACGCCTGCGCTGCGGTAAGAGGAGATCAGCACCCCGGTGAGGACGAGCTCCTGGGCCCCACCCGCCACCAGACGGGAAACCTCGGCCAGCACCTCGCTCCCGGGGCGAGAGTGAGCCGGCCCCCGAGCTCGCGGCACGGTGCAAAAGGTGCAGCCCACGCTGCAGCCGTCCTGGATCTTCACGGCGGCGCGGGTGCGACCGGGGGCGGGCATCGACGCCGGCTGGGGAGCGGGCGGGGCCACCTGCAGCAGGTGACGTTCCACCACCTCCACCAGCCGCTGCTTGTCGCTGTTGTTCACCACCAGAGCCACGCCGGGGATCCGCGCCATTTCTTCGGGGCTGGTGGTGGCGTGGCAGCCAGTCACCACCGTGGGCAGCGGCCGGCCTGCGCGCCCCCCCCGCCGGGCCAGCCGGCGGGAGTCGCGCGCCGCCTCCGCCGTCACCGTGCAGGTGTTCACCACGTGCACGTCGGCGCATGCCAGGTCCGTCACCACCTCGTGCCCGGCGGCGGCGAAGGCCCGCGCCAGCGCCTCGATCTCCGCCTGGTTGAGCTTGCACCCCACGTGGGACAGCGCCACCCGCACCGCTGCTGCCTCCCCGCGGACGATGCTAGCCCAGGCGGGGAGGGACCGCCAGGGGCGTGAGGGGGAGTACACTGACCTGGCGATCCGGGAGGTGCCCCATGTACACCCGACGCCAGATGCTCACCGTGGCTGCCCCCCCCGCGGCCCTGGCGGCGGCCGCCGCCACCCTGCGCCCCCGCCGGGCCGCCGCTGCTCTGCATCAGCTGGCCTCGGCCCCCGGCAGCCCGACGGAGCTGGCCTGCGAGGAGGAGCTGTGGGCGGGGGTGCAACGGGCTTTTGCGGTGGACCGCTCCCTCATCAACCTCAACAACGGCGGCGTGAGCCCCTCCCCGGTGGCGGTACAGGAGGCCATGCGCCGTTACCTGGAGTTCTCCAACCTGGCTCCGGTGCACACCATGTGGCGGGTGCTGGAGCCGCAGCGGGAAACCGTGCGGCAGGAGCTGGCCCGCACCGCCGGCTGCCAGCCGGAGGAGGTGGCCATCACCCGCAACACCTCCGAGGGGCTGGAGGCCTGTCAGCTGGGGATCCCCCTGCGGCCCGGCGACGAGGTGCTGGCCTGCGACCAGGAGTACCCCCGCATGATCACCACGTTCCGGCAGCGGGCCCGCCGCGAGGGGATCGTCCTGCGGCAGTTCCCCCTGCCGCCCCCCGAGGCCGGCCCCGAGGCGGTGGTGGCCGCCTTCGCGGCCCAGCTGGGCGAGCGCACCCGGGCCATCCTGGTCTCCCACATGGTGTACCTCACCGGGCGGGTGCTGCCGGTGCGGGAGATTGCCGCCCTGGGTCGGCGCCGGGGGGTGTGGGTGCTGGTGGACGGGGCCCACGCCTTCGCCCACCTCACCTTTTCCCTGGCCGAGCTGCCCTGCGACGCCTACGCCGCCAGCCTGCACAAGTGGCTGGCCGCCCCCCACGGCACCGGCCTGCTGTACGTGCGACGGGAGCGCATCGGCGCCATCTGGCCCCTCCTGGCTGCCCCCGAAGAGATGGACGAGAACATCCGCAAGTTCGAGGAGATCGGCACCCACCCGGCGGCCAACGCCCTGGCCATCGGCGAAGCGCTGGCCTTCCACCACGGTCTGGGACCGGAGCGCAAGCTGGCGCGCCTGTGCCACCTGCGGGACCGCTGGGCAGGACGCCTGACGGGCCACCCCCGCCTGCGCCTGCACACCCCCCTGGGCCCCGGTGAGGCGGGGGCCATGGCCACCGTCGAGGTGATCGGGGTGGACCCGGCCGCCCTGGCCGAGCACCTGTGGGCCCGCCACCGCATCATCGTGGCCGCCATCACCCACCCGGCGGTGCAGGGGATCCGGGTGGCCCCCTCGGTGTACACCACGGTGGGGGAGATCGACCGCTTTGCGGCCGCCCTCGCAGAGGTGGCCGAGAAAGGACTGCCGGCATGAAACGAGCGCTGGTGTACCTGGGTCTGGTCGCTCTCGCCGCCTGCCGGGGCGGGGGGGAGGAGCGCCGGGTGATCACCTCCACCGCCGCCCCCGCCCCCATCGGTCCCTACTCCCAGGCCGTTCTGGCGGGGGGCACCCTGTTCCTCTCGGGGCAGCTGGGGATCGACCCGGCAACGGGTGATTTGGTGCCGGGGGGCATCGAGCGGGAGACCCGCAAGGCCCTGGAAAACTGCCGCGCCATCCTGCGCGAGGCGGGGTTCGACCTCGCCGAGGTGGTGCAGGTGCAGGCCTTGCTCGAGGACATGGACGACTTCGCGGCCTTCAACCGGGTTTACGCCGAGTTCTTCCCCCGCCACCCCCCCGCCCGGGCCACCTTCGAGGTGGGGGACCTGCCCCGCAACGCCCGGGTGGAGATCGTCATGACCGCGGTCAAGGGCCAGCGCGGAAAATGAGATAGCGGTTGAGCTGGCCACCGGCGCCGTCGGCCAGATAGTCGTCCACCACGGGGGGCAAGGCGGCGAGCCAGCCGGCCAGCTCCCCCTCGCCCACCCCGTGGCAGTAGCGCAGGGCGGTGGGGTCGTGGCCGAAGGGAAGGAGAACGTCTCCCTCCTCCAACTGGGCCAGATCCAGCGGGCGGCGCAGGCGCCGGTTGAGCTCTGCCCAGGGGACCACCTTGCCCGCGAAGCGCGGCTCGGTGGCGAAGCGCCACACCGTGAAGGCCAGTACGCCCCCCGGGGCCAGGCGGGCCGCCGCCTCCTGCAGCACCCGCAGGCGCACGTGGGCCCCGGGGAGGTGGTGCAGGACCCCCAGCAGCGCCACCAGGTGGAAGGGTCCCGGGGGGCGTACTGGCCTTCACGGTGTGGCGCTTCGCCACCGAGCCGCGCTTCGCGGGCAAGGTGGTCCCCTGGGCAGAGCTCAACCGGCGCCT
>JABRVY010000340.1:0-4766 GCA_039961755.1 Acidobacteriota bacterium
GTGGTGGTGGGGAGGGTCGGCGGGGTACCTGCGGTGGTCAAGCGCCTGCACCATGGTGGGTTGCTCGCTCCCCTGACCGGCGACCGTTTCCTCACCCCCAAGCGAGCCCTGATCAACCTCTCCGCCGTGGATGCCTTGAACGCCCGCGGCGTCACCACGCCCGACGTCCTGTTCGCCGCCTGGCGCCGGCGGGGAGCGGTGGTGCGCATGGAGCTGGGGTTCGAGCTGGTGGAGGGTGGTGAGGATGCGGCGGCGGTGGTTTTCGGGGGCAAGGCCCACTCACTCATCGATGCCGAGGGGGTGATCGAGGAGGTCGGCAGGACGGTGGCAGCGCTGCACCGCGCCGGCGTCTACCACCGGGACCTCAATCTGCGGAACTTCCTCGTCACTCCGCCAGGGAAGGTGATGATCCTGGACGTGGACAAGGCACGGGTGGGAACCCGTCCGCCGGGCCTGCTGGCGCGGCATCGCAACCTCAGGCGGCTGGAGGGCTCGATGCGCAAGTTAGGTCATGGCCTGGTGCCGCCGGGAAGGGTCGAGGAGCTCATCGCCCGTCTGCGCGCCGCCTATCGAGCCGCCAGCCATGCCGGCTGAGCCCGGAAGCATTTGCGTCATTCGCACCTCGGCGCTGGGCGACGTGGTGCACGCCCTGGCCATGGTCAACGGCCTCCGGCACGGCTTTCCCCGTGCCCGCATCACCTGGATCCTGCACCCCTTGCCCTACGAGATCGTGCGCCTCCAGCCGGCGGTGGACCGCTTCATCGTGTTTCCGCGCCGCCGCGGCTGGCGGGAGCTGCGCCGGCAGCTGGCGGGGGAGCGCTTCGACGTCTGCCTCCTGCCCCAGGTGAGCTTCAAGGCGGGCCTGGTGGCTGCCCTGGTGCGGTCACCCGTCAAGGTGGGGTTCGATTTCCGCCGCTCGCGGGAACTGCACTACTTCTTCACCAATCGCCACTTGCCGCCCCGCCCGGCGGCCCACGTCTTCGACCAGTACCTGGAGTTCCTCGCCTTTCTCGGCATCGAGGGCTACCAGCCCCGTTGGGATCTCGTCCTCAGCCCCGAAGAACGCATGGCCAGTGAAGCCTTTGCCAAGGGCTTGCCGGGCCCGCCGCTGGGCCTGGTGATCGCCTCCTCCAACCCCGCGAAGGACTGGCCAGTCGCCGCCTACGCCCGTCTCGCCGATGAAGCGGCAGCCCTCTTCGGACTGGAGCCGGTGCTCGTGGGCGGGCCCAGTTCCCGCGAGGCGGCCATCGCCCGGGAGATCGCCCGCCGGGCCCGCCGGCCTCTCACCGTGGCCCTGGACGGGCCGGTGCGCACCACCATGCTCAAGCTGGCCGCCTGCCGGGTGGTGGTGGCCCCGGACACCGGTCCGTTGCATCTGGCGGTGGCCCTGGGCGTGCCCACCGTGGGGCTGTACGCCTACTCCGATCCGCGGCGCTGCGGACCCGTGCTCTACAAGGACCTGCTGGTGGACCACTACAACCCGCCGGATGCCGACCCCGCCCGGCCCATCACCCGCCGCACCCGAGCGGGGGCGATGGCGACCATCACCGTGGAGGAGGTGCTGGGGCGCATCGAGCTGGCACTGACCCGATACCCGTCCAAAGGATGAGCCGGGCGTCGGTCGCCGGGCGGGCGGTGGGCCGCCGGGGGACGAACGCCCTCGTGGCGAGGACGCCCCGTCGGGTGGGCAGGTCAGGAGGCGGCGCGGTGGGCGGGAGCGTCGGCCGGTAGCTCCTCCAGTCGCTGCAGCGCCAGCAGGTGGGCGTAGCGCCCCCCCTGCCGGGCCAGCTCCTTGGGTGGCCCCTGCTCGAGCACCTGGCCGCGATCCAGCACCACGACGCGGTCGCACAGCTCGGCGGCCGCCAGGCGATGGGTGGCGAACAGCACGGTGGTGGACGGCAGGCTTTGCAGGATGAGCTGCTCGGTCGTGACGTCAACCGCTGCCAGGCAGTCGTCCAGCAGCAGCAATCGCGGCCTGGCCAGCAGGGCGCGGGCGATGGCCACTCGCTGCCGCTGGCCGCCCGAAAGAGTGACCCCCCGTTCGCCGACCACGGTGTCCAGGCCCTCGGGCATGGCGGCCAGGTCAGCCGCCAGGCCGGCGGCGTGGGCGGCGGCGAGGATCTCCTCGTCACTGGCCTCGGGGCGGGCCAGGGCGATGTTCTCCCGCAAGGTGGCGGAAAACAGGAAGCTGGTCTGGGGGACCAGGGCGACGCTGCGGCGCAGCTCCGCCAGGGGCAGGTCGCGCACGTCGCGGCCGTCCAGCAGGATCGACCCTGGCTCCGGCTCCAGCAGGCGGGGGATGAGATGGAGAAGGGTGGACTTGCCGCTCCCCACCCCGCCCACCAGGGCCACTCGCTCCCCCGGCGCCAGCGCGAACGAGACTCCCCGCAGCGCCGCCTCCCGGCCCCCGGGATACGTGAAGCCAACCCGTCGCAGCGTCAGGGCCGCGGGCGGTGCGGGGAGATCGGACTCTACCGACTCCTCCCCGCCTGGCAGGCTCGCCTCGGAGAACAGCGCCTCGATGCGGGACATGGAGGCGGCCCCGCGCTGCACCAGGTTGACCACGTAGCCGACGGCGATCATCGGCCAGATGAGACGCACCAGGTAGAGGTTGAACTCCACGAACTGCCCCAGGGTGATGGCGCCGGCGCGCACGGCGTTGCCACCCACCCCCAAGACGATGACGAACGACAGGCCGATGAGCGCCTGCAGGAGGGGGTGGAAAGCGGCCTGCAGGGAAATCAGGCGGGCGTTGGCGGCCACGTAGTTGCGGTTGTGGATCGCCATCACCTGCTGCTCGTACCGCTCGCAGGAGAACGCCCGGAGCACCCGCAGGCCAGTGAGGTGCTCCTGCAGACGCGCGGTGTAGGTCGACAGTTGCTCCTGCGCCTCACCCCAGCGGGTGTGGATGCGGGAGCCGAAGGAACGGGTCAGCAGCGCCACCGCCGGAACCACAGCCAGCGCCACCACCGTGAGCACCCCGTCGATGCGGATCATCAGGACGGTGGCGGTCACCATCAGCGTTCCGGTGGACAGGGTGTACATGAGCGCGGGCCCCACCGCCAGGCGAACCGCGCCGACATCCGAGGCCATGCGGGTCATCACGTCGCCGATCCGTTCCCGCAAGAAGAACGAGGAGGGGAGGGTGAGGATGTGGGCATAGAGGTCGACGCGCAGGCGATGTTCCAGGTGGCGGGAGACTCCCACCAGCAGACGGCGCTGGGTGAACATGAACGCTCCCGAGCCCAGCGCCACGGCGAGGATCAGGCCGGCGAACGGCAACGCGGCGTCGGGCCCCTCCCCCGCCAGCAGGGTGTCGATGGCGCGCCGCACGATGCCGGGCGCCGCCAGGGAGATCAGGGCTCCCGCCACGGCGCTCAGCCCCCCCATCCACGTCGCCAGGCGATGGTCACGGTAGTAGGCGAGCACTCGGCGAAAGACGCGCAGCGTTCGCATCCAGGAAGCCTAACACCCCACCGCCCGGGCATCTTCCGCGCCGGCTGCCCCTCGCCGCCCTCGAGCATGGGAAAATGACCGCGTGCGCGAGCGCTTTTTCTACTTTCTCGGCCTGTTGCTGGGCCTCGTGATCTGGGTGTGGCGGGCCACCCTGCGCTTCGAGAGGCGTAACCGCCCCGCCATGGAGCAGCGCTGCGTGCTGGCGTTCTGGCACGGCCGTCTGATGGGCGTGATGATGGACAACCTGGGGTGCGGCGCGGTGTCCATGGCCAGTCAGTCGGCCGATGGAGCCGTGGCGGCAGGGGCGCTGACGGCGCTGGGTCTGCGCGCCGCCCGGGGGTCCAGCTCCCGGCGGGGTCGGGAGGCGCTGGTCGAGGTGGAAGGCATCCTGCTGGGCGGCGCGCCCTTTGCCGGGCTGACGGTGGACGGTCCCCGGGGGCCGTGGCGCCAGGTGAAACCCGGGGCGCTGGTGCTGGCGCGCCGGGCCGGCGTTCCGCTGGTGCCGGCCACCTTTTCCTGTCGCCGGCCCCGGCTCCTGCGTTCCTGGGATCGCATGGTGCTTCCGCTGCCCTTCACCAGGGTGGTGGTGGAGTACGGCGAACCCTGGGGCGCCGAGCGACTGGCGGGGGAGATCGAGCGGCTGGCCCAGGAGCTGGCGGGTGAACTGGACGACATGGCCGATCGCCTGGATCGGGAACTTGTGGGGAAGTCATTGTGGTAGCCGCGCTTCGGGGGAGACTGGCGGCGCTGTTGGCGGCGCTGGGGGTGCCGTTTGCGCCCTTTCGCCGGCGATCCCTCGACGGGGCCCGGGTGGCGGTGCGCCGGGGCGCGGTGCGGGGCATTCCTTCTCTGAAGGTAACGCTGGCGATTCCGGCCTCTCAGTATGGTCAAGCGGCGCGGGCGCTGGCCGGGAGCCTGGCGGAGGTGTGCACCTTGCACCGGGGCATGATCGGCTCGGTCACCGTGGTGCCGGGAGAGGAGCCGGCGCTGGTGTCGCTGGCGCCGCGCCTGGACGCGGTGGCCGAACGCCTCCACGGCATCCTGCTGGCCGGCGAGAGTCACCGCTTCCCCCACCTGCTCCTGCTGCTGGCTCCCCAGGTGTACCTCGGCCAGGTGGTGGATCCCTACTCTCCCCTGGACGCCTCGCCGGAAACCGTGGCCCGGCTGCTCGCCCCGGGCAGGGTGCACCTGGCAGCGCGGCTGACGGTGCAGCCGCGGCGCTCCCACGTTGAGGTGGAAATTCTTGCGCTGGCGCTGGATGGTCAATCGCTGCGGCGGGCCTTGCGGGTCGCCAGGGCGGCGGCCGAGGG
>JABRVY010000341.1:0-6506 GCA_039961755.1 Acidobacteriota bacterium
CACCCCGATCTCCCTGCCCCACCCCTCGCTGTCACTCCATGATCTCTCGGCCGGGGGGACGCAGCTGGAACGTCTGGCCGGGCAGCAGGACGTGCACCCGCACCCCGGTGGCCCCCAGGAGCTGGTGGGGCTTGCCGGGGCGGGGCCGCCGGGCGATGGTGGCGGCGCGGGCATCGATGACCATCACCGAGCCCTCCCCCAGCACCTCGAAGGTGTGATCCGGGCGCACCCACACCGCGGTGGCCTCGTCCACCCCCACTCTCACCAGTTCGGGGTATTCGAGAACTGCGGCGAAGAGCCGGTTCTGCCGCTGACGAGCGATGAAGTGCTGGTCCACGATGGCCCCGGCGTAATACCCCAACCCCCTGGCAAGTTCGACGTTCCCGGCGGTGATCACGGTGAAATCCCCCTCGCCGGTGATCATCAGCGGACTCATGCACGCCGTACCCGCCGACGTCCCCCCCAGCACCCCACCCCGGGCGTACAGCCGAGTGATGGCCTCCGCCACCGGGGTGTCCAGCAACGCCGCGGTGATGCGGCGCTGGTCACCGCCGCTGAAGAAGACTCCCCCCGCCTGGTCCACCAGCGCCACGTAGTCAGCGCGCGCCGCACCAGCGCGCTCCTTGATGTCCAGCACCGCCACCCGGGCACAGCCGTACTCCCGGGTGAACTCCTGCAGGTAGCGCTCGCCGGTATCCGGCTCGCCGGAGGCGGTGGGAATGACAAGGATGCCGGCCTCCTTTCCGCCGGCCAGCTCGACGAACTTCTCCATCACCGCGCGCGGCCGCTCTCCCCCGCCGATGAGGACCAGGTGGCCCCGGGGAGCGGCAGCCGGCAGCCCTCCCGCGAGCGCCAGAACCAGTGGCAACAGTGGCAATCCCATCACCCCTCCTGACGCTGCGGGGCGGCTTTCGCCGCCCCGCTCGAGTTCAACTCGAACCCAAGTTTCAGAACGAGAACCGGACCCCCAGGCGCAGCTCACGGGGCCGCTCGATGGCCACCACCTGCTTGAAGGAGGACGACGCCCTCCAGGTGGATCCGGCGGGGTGGTTGCGGTAGTTGTACCGGTACTCTCCCCACCGCTGATTGACCTCCAGGGTCGTGTCCTCGTTGAAGACGTTGAACGCATCCAGGAAGATCCCCAGCCTCATCTGCTCGCCGAGGTCGGCGTTCCAGGCCAGCCGCAGGTCGACCAGGTTGCGGTCCGGCAGCTGCTCCGACCCTCTCGGCACCAGGTACACGTTCTGGGGGTCGTTGCGGTACAGGCCCCGCACCCGCACATAGGGCGTCCAGTACTCCCCGGAGAGGTAGGTGTAGTAGGCGCTGGCCTCCAGGTTGAGGGGCAGGTCCACCGAGGCCGACAGCTTGAACTCCCACTCCGAGTAGCCGGGCAGCTTGCCCTCGGCGTTGGTCAGGCCGTTCTTGTCGCGGAACTCGGTGACGTACCCCGAGGAGGAAAAGGCGTTGCCCTTGAGGTCAGCCCACACCAGCGAGGCCCGGGCGTACCAGCCGGCCGAGTAGCGCTTGTCGAAGCGCAACACCCAGGAGGAGTAATCGCGGAACGCCGACGCCGGGTTGGTGAGCAGGAAGGAGGGCTGCTGGAGCAGATCGTAGAAGGGCAAGCTGCCACCGGTCAGGGGGTTGCCCGGAGCCACCAGGTTGTCGTAACGGTCCACGGTGTTGACCATGGCCACGATGTCCCTGAACTCCCGCCGCACGTAGTCGAGCCCCAAGGCCATGTCCTTGCCCAGCTGCTGCTCGACGCTGGCCACCCACTGGTCCACGTAGGGGTGGTTGATGCCGGAATCCATGGCCGCCACGTTGGTGCGGGGGGTGGAGCAGCGGTCGAACTTGCCCGTCGTCGAATTCCAGTCGCAGTAGTACGAGGGCGTGAACACCTGACCCGACTCCTCGCGATCGTAGAGGTAGGTGAACATCCCCTCGTGGTAGCGCCCGAAGTGGGCCTTGACGGCGGTGCGGGCATCCCCGCGCACATCCCAGACGAGGCCAAAACGGGGGTCGAAGAAGGTGATGTCGTAGGCGCCATCCTTGCCGTTCTTGAAACCGCCGGTAAACGCCCCGTAGCGCAACCCGAAGTTGACGGTCAGGCGGGCGAGCTTGAGGGAGTCCTGGGCGTACAGGGCGAGGCCGGTGTGCTTGCCATCGAGGAAGATCTCATCGCCGAAATCGGCGGAGTAGACGGCGCAGGCGGGGTTGGAGAAGTACGCCTGCAGGCTGCTGCAGTAGTAGGAATCGTCGTAGTAGGAGAAGCCCCCGTTGCGGATGAAGCTCTCCTTGGAGCGGGCGCGCTCGTACCCCAGGCCGAACTTGAAGGTGTGGGAGTCGGCCCCGCCGAAGAGACCGTCGGCGAAGAGGCTCCACGAGGCATCCAGCGTTTGCCGCTGGTATTTCTGAAGCTGGGTGAAGCGGGCGTTGTCCCAGGCGATCCCCGAGTCGGCATCGAAGCGCCCCGGCTTGTTGCCGAAGTAGGGCAGGCGATCGTCCTTGCCGTCAAAGCCGGTCACCTTGACGGTAAAGAAGTTGGTGGCGTTGACCAGCGACTCCCAGGTGGCGTTGTAGGTGTAGTTGGGGGAATCCTGCCGACGCGAGGCGCTCGGCAGGGTGGTGGCGCTCACCCCGCGCCGCTCGGTGTCGACGCCGTCGTAGTCGGCCAGCAGCAGCACGCGGTTGGCCTCGTCCGCCTGCCAGGTAACCTTACCCAGGAACCGCCGCACGCTGCGGTCCTCGCTGGCCTGGGCGCCCAGGGGCGTGCGCTTGTCCTCCACGGCGTTGGCCGACACGAAGTACCACACCCGATCCCGGGCGATGGCCCCGCCCATGCTGGCGCTCACGTCCTTGTAAGAAAACTCCGGCTTCCTGCCCGAGCCAGTGTTGTCCGAGACCAGCGACTTGGCGGTGTAGTAGGCGGTGATGTCGCCGCTCAACTCGTTGCCGCCCGACTTGGTGACCGCGTTGAAGACGCCGCCGGTGTAGCCGCCGAACTCGGCGTTCGCCCCCAGGCCGCCCACCTGCACCTCCTGTAGCCAGTCCACGCTGGGCAGGATCCAGTACGTCCCCGAGGCGGGGTTCGACACGTTCACCCCGTCCAGGGTGTAGGCGTTCTGCCGCCCTTCGGTCCCACCGAACGCCTGCAAGTTATTGACACCAGGGGCGTACGACATGAGCGCGTTGAACGACCGCGAGAGCGGCTGGCGAAGCAGAAAATCCTGGTCGAGATTGGTCGATACGCTGTTGGACACCACGCTCACCAGCGGCGCTTCCGCCGTCACGGTGATCTCCTCGGCCAGCGCCGCCAGCTCCATGACCAGCCGCAACGACAGCTCCTGGCCGAGCCCGAGGCGGATGCCCTCCTGCCTCACCGTCTTGAAGCCCGACAGCTCGGCCTCCAGCACGTACACCCCTACCGGCAGCGAGGGAAAGCGAAAGCCGCCTCGCTGATCGGTGATGGCCACCTGCCGCCCGGCCACCAGCGCCGGAGAGGTGACAGTCACTGTGACCCCTGGCAAGACGCCCCCGTCCTTGTCCACGATGGTCCCGGCCAGGGACGATACGGTTGACTGCGCCAGAGCGGCCCCGGCCCACATCAGGGCGAGCACGGCGCCAACGACGAAAACCAACGTTCTCCTCATACCACCTCCCTGTCGGGGCAGCTCTCCTCCGACCTCGGCGCCCCACACCCTAGCCTTGACCCGTTGCCGTTTCACTCTCGACCCCTCAGGGCGGCCAGCAGCTGCCTGGCCGCCTCCTCGATGTGCTGCTTGATGGCCGCCTCGGCGGCGGCACCGTCGCCGGCCCGCAGTGCCGCAATGATGCGAGCGTGTTCCTCGGTATCTGGCCCCACCCGGTCCGGCGGCGAGGCCGTGGCGGTGGCCGCGAAGTTGGACCACAGCATGGTGGGAAAGGCGGACCACAGCTGCGCCAGGGTGCGGACCAGGTACGACCGTCGGCTGGCGGCGTAGATCACCTCGTGAAACCGCCGGTTCAGCTCCCGATACTCACCCACCGTGCTGTTGTCCACCAGGGCGCTCATCCGCGCGTGCAGCTGCTCCAGCTCCGCCAGCTCCTCAGGGGTGATCGACGTCGCCGCGTAGCGCGCCGCCATGCCCTCCACGAAGGCGCGGCAGGCGTAGAGGTCTTCGACGTCAACCGCGGAAAACTGCACCACTCGCACGCCCCGGTAGGGGACGTGCTCCACCAGGCCCTCGGCGGCCAGCTGCTTGAGCGCCTCCCGCACCGGCATCTGGCTGACGCCGAACTCGCTGGCAATGCGCTCCTGGCGCAGCCACTCGCCCGGCCGCAGTTGCCCTTCCAGGATGGCCGTGCGCAGCCGCTCGGCGACTCTCTGGGGGAGTTGTTTGTGGGCGGGAAGGGGAAGTGTGGCCATCACTGTCCCAGTGCCAATATTATATATATGATATCTGATCACACCTGTCAAGTTCACCACCGGGTGGAACCCGACCGACGAGGGATGAAACTCGGGCGAGGCCATGACGTCACCGAGTGCCGCCAGGGCGCCCGAGTTGCTCTGGAGGGTGCCCCCCTCCTCCCCTGTGAGCGCCCTCAGCCCGCGCTGACTCTCGACCGCCCGACAGGGCAAAAAGATGTCCCGCCCCGGTTGCGCCCACGCGGATCCGAAATCGCCTGGCAGATTTCTATGGCGTCGACTTGCGTGATGATCCCGGCTTCCCCCTCCAGCGCCCGGTCCGCGCCTCGCTTTTCGGCGAATCGCTCCTCGTCGGGCGCGAAACCCAGACCGCGAGCTGGCGGGAGCGTGGGCCGGCCAGCGGGAGGCGCGCGCCGGCTACCCCTGCCAGCCGGTAAGGGCGGCGTAGGCGAGAAAGAGCAGCGAGGCCAGAAAGAACGCCAGCTGCATGGGCCAGTGCCAGCGGGCCCAGCGCTCGAAGGGGATCTTGGCCATGGCCAGGGTCCCCACGGTGACGCCGGAGGTGGGGATAATCATGTTGGTGAAGCCGTCCCCGAACTGGTAGGCGAGCACCGCGGTCTGCCGCGTGATGCCGGACAGATCCGCGAGGGGCGCCATCAGCGGCATGGTCAGGGCGGCCTTGGTGGAACCCGAGGGAATGAAGAAGTTGACCCCCATCTGCACCAGGTACATGGCGTGCGCCGCCAGCACCCCCGGCAGCTTGCCGGTCACCGAGGCCATGGCGTGCAGGAGCGTGTCCATGACGTTGCCGTTCTCCAGGATCACCAGGATGCCGCCGGCGAATCCCACGATCAGCGCCGCCCCGGCGATGTCCTTGCAGCCGGCCACGAAAGCGCGGGCGATGCGGTCCGGGGACATGCCGGCGGCCGCCCCCGCCAGCACCCCCATGGCGAAGAAGAGCCCGGCCAGCTCCACGATGTACCAGTGAAACCGCACCACGCCGACGATCATCCCGGCAACCCCCAGAAAGAGGATCCCCAGGCACGCCCCGTCCCGCCAGGAGAAACTGGCGTGGGCCTCCTGCGCCCGCGAGAGCTCCTGCCGCCGCGCCTCGTCCAGCTCGTACATGGGGCTGCGCCGGGGGTCGGCCTTCACCCGTGCCGCGTACACCATCACCCAGGCAATCACCAGCGCCGTAACTACCACCCAGATCACCACCCGGTAGGCCATCCCCGACAGCAACGGAATGCCCGCCAGGCCCTGGGCAATTTGCAGGGTAAAGGGGTTGATGAACGCCCCGGCGAACCCCACGCCGGCTGCCAGGAACGACAGGCACACTCCGACGATGGAGTCATACCCCAGCGCCAGCGCCAGCGGCACGAAGATGAGCACGAAGGGCATCGCCTCCTCGCACATTCCGAACACCGCCCCGAAGAACGAGAAAAACGTCATGACGATGGGGATCACCAGGTACTCCCTTCCTTTCAGCTTGACCACCAGCTGCCGGATCCCTGCGGCGATCGCGCCGGTCTCATTGAGGATGTAGAACGAGCCACCCACCAGGAAGATGAACGCGATGATGTCACCCAGGCGCAAGAACCCCTTGATGGGCGCGGTGAACACCTGCACCGTTTGCGGCCGCGAAGGCTGCACCTGAAACGAGCCAGGTACCGCAACCTCGCGCACACTGTCACCCACCTGTTCTTTCCGGCGCTCGTAATGGCCGCCGGGAAGCACCCAGGTGGCGACTGCCGCCAGCAGAACCAGGGAGAACACGATCACGAACACATCGGGGACTCTCTTCGTCACGACCAACCTCCCCACGCCCGTTGGCGCGCCGCCCGTGATGGTACCCGATGCGCGATCTCCTGCGGGCCAGATGCCCGCACTCGCAGGTAAGGCGCGGGGGCACCGACACGGGCACGGGCACAGTCACTGGCACCGACACGGGCACGGACACGGGCACTGTCGTACTGCGCCGCGAATCGCCATGAAGGCCGTCCCTGGCACCCTGGGATGCGTAGGCGGGCGCGCGGGGCGTGCTGGAGGCGAAATTCGAGCGCCGTCGGGCTTTGCCCGCGGCGCGAGGGGGGGCCCGGGG
>JABRVY010000342.1:0-1174 GCA_039961755.1 Acidobacteriota bacterium
GAGGAAAACCCCACGCAGGCGGCCAGCGGGGAGGCCGGCACCCCCCTCGCAAGCGCCCAGGAGACCATCACCAGTGCAAAGGCCAGCACTCCCACCAGCGCCCACCGGGACGGCATGCCCAGCACCCCGGTCGCCAGGCCCGCGGCCCGCGCCCCCCCCCGGGCCTCGGCGTGCAGGGTGGCCAGCAGCACCCCCCGGGGGTGCCGGGCGGTGCTGGGGGGAGCGCTGGCCGCCGCCACGAAGGCGGCCAGGCTCGCCAGGCGCAAGGGGTCCAGCCGGGCGGCGAGCAGCATGGGGTCGAAGGCGGGGTCGCCACCGCCCCGCTGCCACCAGCGCCGGGTGAGCTCGTCCAGCTCCGGCGCCGGCGCGCTGTCCTCCTGCCCGGCCACCAGGATGACCCCCTCCCCCGGCACCCCGGCGACGGCGGGGAACACCGCCTTCAGCGTCGCGGCCAGGGTGGCCAGCAGCTCCCCCCCGGGCCCGGCCAGGTAGGTGTCGGACACCCCGGTGCGCATGGCCAGCACCCCACCCGCTGCCAGCCGGGCCGCACAGGCGGACAGGAACTCCCGGCTGCGGGTGCGGTGGTGGCGGAGGGTGACCGGGTCCGGATCCAGCAGCAGGATCAGGTCGAACACCCGGTCTCGCTGGAGCGCCCGCACCGGGTCCTCGCCGCGCAGCTCCACCCGGGCATCGCCCAGCGCCGCGGCCAGCTCTCCGCCCAGCCACTGCGGCAGGTACCGGGCCAGCTGGGGGTCGTCCTCCACCACCACCACGTGCTCCACGGGGTGGCGGAGCAGCGCCGGCAGCACCCCCGCCCCCAGACACCCCACGCACAGGACCGCCCGGGGGCGTGGGTGCAGGAGAGCCAGCAGATGACCCAGGGGCGCCGTGGTGAAGGGGTCGGGCTCGACGGCGATCAGGGCGCCATCCCCGTAGATCGCCGGCGGGGGCCCTGCCCCCAGCTCCAGCCGCTGCTGCCGCGTGTTGGTCCACGCTGCCAGCTCCCCCGGATGGCCCGCCCAGCGCCACCCGGCGCGCGCCAGTGCCCCGTCCGTGAGGGGCAACGCCAGCCCCACGCCGATGGCCACCCCCGCCAGCGCCGCCCAGCGCGACCCCCTGGGCGGCGCTGGCGGGGGTGGCCATCGGCGTGGGGCTGGCGTTGCCCCTCACGGAC
>JABRVY010000343.1:0-3581 GCA_039961755.1 Acidobacteriota bacterium
CGCCGCCCCGGCCAGGGTCGCACCCCGGCGTCCCAACCAGCCCCGCGAGAGAACGAGAGGACCCATCGCTGCACCCTCCCCCTGGTCGCTGAACCCCAAGATAGCACAACCGCGGTTGACACGGTCGCGGGCACGGTCACGGACACCGACACGGTCACCGGGCACGGGTACAGGTACGGGCGCGGACACGGACACCGGGCCGGCCGAGGCAACTCGCACCGCCCGTGAAGGCGGGCCGGAGGCCCGCGCACCCAGGGGACGGGCACGGTCACGGTCACGGGCACGGGCACCGTCACGGGCACGGGCACCGTCACGGGCACGGACACGGACACCGGGCCGGCCGGCGGAGGCCGCACCGGCCGTGAGGGCGGGCCGGAGGCCCGCGCACCCAGGTGACGGGCACGGTCACGGTCACGGGCACGGGCACCGTCACGGGCACGGACACGGACACCGGGCCGGCCGGCGGAGGCCGCACCGGCCGTGAGGGCGGGCCGGAGGCCCGCGCACCCGGGGACACGGACACGGGCACCGTCACGGTCACGGGCACTTTCACCGCCGTGCCCGTTTCGAGATCGCCAAGAATATGCGTACCTGGTACCGCCGGGCGACGGCTGGGGTCACTCCACCGCCACCCGCGGAAGGGCGGCGGAGATGCCGGCCAGGATCTCGTAGTTGATGGTTCCGGCCAGCTCGGCCAGCTCCTCGGCGCTCACCCGCTCTCCCCCGTCCCGGCCGATGAGGGTAGCCACATCCCCCTCTCCCACCCCGGGGATGTCGGTGATATCCACCATGATGATGTTCATGCACACCCGCCCCACCACCCGGGCGGTGCGCCCGTGCAGCAGCACCCGAGCGCGGTTGGAGAGGGCGCGCGGGTACCCCTCGGCGTACCCCACCGGCAGCACCGCGATCTGCGACAGGCGGGTGGTGCGGTAGGTGAGGCCGTAGCCGATGGGCTCCCCGGCGGCCACGGTCTTTACCTGCCCCACCAGCGCCCGCCAGGCCAGCACCGGTTCCAGGCACAACCCATCGCGGCCGTGGGCCAGGAGCCAGGAGAGGTAGGTCTCCCTGGAGGGCCAGTGGCCATACAGGGAGATGCCCACCCGCACAAGGGTGAAGTCCGCCTCGCGAAAGAGCAGGGCCGCCGCCGAGCAGGCGGCGTGCACCCACGGCAATTCCCCCACCGCTCCCCGCACGGCCGCCACGGCGGCGCGAAAACGGTCGAGTTGCAGCTGGGCGTACGAGTGATCAGTGGTGTCCTCGATATTGGCGAAGTGGGTGGCCACCCCCACCACGGCCAGGCCGGCCGCCGCCGCCGCCCGTGCCAGCTCCGCGGCCTCGTGGGGGGCCAGCCCCTGGCGGTTCGTCCCCGTATCTACCTTGATATGAACCGGCAGCGTCCGCCCCAGGCGGGCGGCGTGGGCCGCCAGGGCCTGCAACACCTGCCGGCTCGACAGCAAGATGTGAACGTTCTCGTCCACCACCTGGGCGATCTGCCCTGGAGTGATGTACCCCATCACCAGCACCGGCACCCCCGGGGCGAGCCGCCTGACGGCGGCGGCCTCCTCGGCGCTGTGCACCCCCAGCATCGCCACCCCTGCGGCGGCGCACTCCCGCGCCACCAGCTCCAGGCCGTGCCCGTAGGCGTTGGCCTTCACCACCGCCAAGATACCTGTCGCCGGCCGCACCAGCTCCTTGAAAAGCTGAAGGTTATGCCTCAGCGCCGGGAGCGAGATCTCCACCCAGGAGGTCGTCATCGGTTCGTCCACCGGCGCAGTGTAGCGCCTGACTTCGCCGCCCGGGCACTGCTGTCTCCTGCCGCCGCCGGTGAGGCCTGCCGGGGCGGCTGGTGGCACAATGGCGACGTGCAGAGCATGGCTGAGTTGCGCGCCCTGGCGAGGCGGGTGATGGCTCGCTTCGAGGGGCTGTACGGCCGCTACTCTCGCCTCTTCTGGACACTCCACTCCATCTGGGCACTCCTGTGGGGCGCCGGCGTGCTGGTGCTGGCGCACAACCGCCACGGCTACCTGCCATGGGTGGTGAGCTTTCTCGCCCTCACCTGGGCCACCACGTTGTTCTTCACCCGCGCCACCTCGGCGGTGCAGAGCACGGCGATGCGCTACGCCCAGGAGTTCGTCTCCTACCTCACCCGCGTCATGTACCAGGGCACGCTGTTCTTCCTCATCCCCTTCTACGCCTACTCGGCGACCTTCCTCTCCACGAACACCCTGTTCGTGGCCTTCCTCCTCGCCCTGGCGATCTTTTCCTGCATCGACCTCCCCTTTGACCGGCTGCTGCGGCGGTACCGGTCTTTTGCCTTGACCTTTTTCGTGCTCGTCACCTTCGCCGCCTTGAACTTTTTTTTCCCACTCATCTTCAAGACCAGACTGCACATCGGAACGTACCTGGCGGCTGGACTGGCGGTCGGAGCGGCGCTGCCCCTGGCCTACCCACCTGGAGAGTTGCTACGTCGGCGGGTGCTCCTGAAGGCGGTGGTGATGCTGCTGGCGGCCATGCTGGCGGCTCGCGCCGCCCGCCCCCTGGTGCCGCCGGTGCCCCTGCGCCTGACCAAGATTCGCTTCGCCGCCCAGCTGGATCTGGACGCCCCATCCCCTCGCCGGGAGTGGTCGACGGTGATTCCCGCCAGCGAGCTGACGCTGCAGAAACTCTACGTCGTGGCCACCATCTTTTCCCCGACGAGCCTGCCCACCACGGTGATCATCAAGGTCAAACGCGCCGGGGTGGTGGTGCGTAGCTCCCGTGTGGTGGAGCTGCTGGCCCACGAGAAGGGGTTCCGGGTGTGGGACGTGGTGCCCCTTTCCCGGCTGGCGGAGGCCTCCTCCAGTCGTCGACCGCACGGCCCCCTGGTCGTCGAGGTGTGGACGGCGGAGGGCCACCTCATCGGGCGAACCACCGCCCGCGTCGAGTGACCGCGCAGGCTTCGGCAGCGGAGGTCAAATCTCGCCCAGGCGCTCCTTGAGGTAGGTCACCACCTCGTGGGTATCGGTGCCCGGCAGGAAGATGCGGTCGATGCCCTGCTCCTTGAGAAACCCCACGTCCTCCAGAGGGATCACCCCGCCTCCGAAGACCAGCACATCCCCGGCTCCGGCCGCACGCAGCGCCTGCACCACCGCTGGAAACACCGTGCGGTGCGCCCCCGAGAGAATGGACAGGCCTACCGCGTCCACATCCTCCTGAACCGCGGCCTGAGCGATCTGGTCGGGGGTCTGACGCAATCCGGAGTAAATCACCTCGAATCCCGCATCGCGCAGGGCGCGAGCCACCACCTTGGCCCCGCGGTCGTGGCCGTCCAGCCCCGGTTTGGCGATCAAAACGCGCTTGGGCGCCGACATGGTTCCATCCTCCCGCAGGCGGGAGTATGCCAAACCAGCGCGGCGGCGCAAGCTGTCCTGGAGCCCTGCCGCGTCGAGCGGTCCCACCGGCCCCGGAGGGCCGAGGGGGCCGTGTTCGCGCAAGGCGCCGGCGAAGTCGTGTGTTTCCATGAAGACGCCGACGCGAACCAACCTCGCCCATCACGCGGCCCGCGTCCCCCGCTCGCCCTCCCCTCCACCGCTTGCTTG
>JABRVY010000344.1:0-19660 GCA_039961755.1 Acidobacteriota bacterium
CGGTTGGCTTCTACTGCGAGGCCGGATTTCGCCGCGCTGGCGGGCGTACTCGGGGACTCGGGCGCTGCGCCGTACGCTTGAGAGTACGGCTCGCGCCCTCACCCCTACGTGCGCCCGCCATCATCGGCGTCTCCGGCCTCTCGTCACGAACCCAACCGCGGTTTTCGGGCTCAGCGAAAGGCGCCCCCGCCCGGCGAGGCGCCGAGCCGCGTCTCTGCAACGCCGGTGCCGGCTCCGCTTGCCTCTAGTAGGCCTCCCGCCGCCGCGCCGGGGGGCGCTCGGCGGCTGGTGCCTCCAGACTCGGCGGCGACGACACCGGCCCCGGTTCGGGCAGGCCCCGGAACCACCCCGGCAGTGCCCCCTCACGCAAGGCCGCCTGGATCACCTCATCGGGCAGGTTGCGGGCCTGCGCCAGCGCCGCCCGGGTTTCGTTCAGCTTCGCCAGCGCCTCGTCCCAGGCCGGCTTGATCTCCCCGTCGCGCCGGAAGGGGTCGTCCTGGGCATAGAACTCCCTCTTCAGCCGCTCCACCTCGCCGTTCAGACGGTCCTCTTCCTGTTCGAGGTAGCGCAGGTACCCGCGCGCCCGCTGGTAGCGCTGCTGCCACAGTCGCTGGGCGCCAGCTTCACCGCCCCCGGCTCGCTCTCGGCTGGCGCCCGGCCCCTCCGGGGTACCGGCGGGCAGGGGAGCGGCGCCTGCCGCCGTCGTCAGTTCCACGTCCCCTGCCAGCGCCTTCAGGTTTTCATTGGTGATGGTGAACCCGCCCTGCGGCGCCCGCAGGCGGGTGCGAGCCGCCACCTCCGCCAGGGAACCGCTGGGCGCGCCGGTGGCTCGCTTCACCAGCGGCGGCCGTGCCGTGGGCACCGGCGTCGGCGCTGGAGTGGGCGGCGGCGCCGCCACCAGAATCAGCCCCAACATACCAAGCATGGCGACCTCCTTCCCCCACCGAGCGCACGGCTGACCCCTCCGACTGCCGGGGCCGGGCAGCTCTCGCGGGTCTTGCCATCATACCGCCAGTCCGTCCGCGCCGGGACGTCACAGCCGGACGCGCACCTTGAGCCTGGCAAAAAGCGCCGAAAGGTTCTCCAACAGCAACTCCTCCACCTCCTTGGCGGTTGCCAGCGCCAGAGCGCGCTGGGCGATGCGGCGCGCGTCGCGGTGCGAGATTTCCCGCACCAGGCTGCGCACCACCGGCAAGGCCGGAGGGTGCATGGAAAACTCGCGCACTCCCAGCCCGAGCAGCACGGGCACCGCCAGCGGATCGGCGGCCATCTCGCCGCACAGGCTGACCGGGATGCCGCACCGCCGGCCGCAGCTGACCACTCGTTCGATGAGCCGGAGGACGGCCGGATGGAACGAGCGAAAGAGATCCGCCACCGCCTGATTGGCCCGGTCCACCGCCAGGGTGTACTGGGTCAGATCGTTGGTGCCAATGGAGAGAAAATCGACTTCCCGGCACAGGTGCTCCGCCACCAGAGCAGCGGCGGGAACCTCCACCATGGCGCCGAGGGGCACCTGGACCGGCACTGAATGACCCTCGGCCTCCAGCTCCGCCGCCAGGCGGCCCAGGATCACCCGCACGGTGCGCACCTCCTCCAGATGGGATATCAGGGGCACCATGATCCGCAGACCAGCGTCGGGGTGACGGCCAGCGGCGCGTAACAAGGCACGCAACTGGGTGCGGAAAAACTCCGGCTTCTGCAGGCACAGCCGCACCCCCCGTAGACCCAGAACCGGGTTCGCCTCGGGCGAGCCCAGTACCTGCCGCGCCAGTTTCCGGCCCCCCAGATCGAAGGTGCGGATGGTCACCGGACCGGAGGGGAACGCTCTCAGCAACTCCTCGTACGCCGCCGCCTGCTCATCTTCGTCGGGCAGCCGCGGGCTCGCCTGGATGAACAGAAACTCACTGCGATACAGCCCGATGCCACTCGCCCCGCCGGCTCGGGCGGCTTCAAGTTCGGCGGGAAGATCGATGTTGGCCAGCAGCGCCACTTCGTAGCCGTCCGAGGTGCGGGCAGGGAGTGCCGCCTGTTCCAGCAGCTCCTGCTGGCGCCGCTGGTACTCCGCGGCGCGCAGCCGGTACACCTGCAGCAGCGCCTCGTCGGGATCCACCACCACGTGGCCCTCGAACCCATCGATGATGACCACCGGCGCCCCGCGCGCTTCCTCCAGCAGCCGGGCCACACCCACCACCGCGGGAATCCCCAGCGACTTGGCGATGATCGTGGTGTGGGAGGTGGCCCCACCGGCTTCCGAGGCGAAACCCGTGACCGACGACGCCGACAGCCGGATCGCCTGGGAAGGCGGCACATCGTCGGCGATCAGCACGGTGTCGTCCCGCAATCGACCCAGGTGCGGCGCCGACTTGCCCTGCAGGGCGCGCTGCAGCTCCATGGCCACATCCAGCAGGTCCACCCGCCGCTCCCGCAGATAGACATCCCCCAGGGATTCGAAGCGGTGCAGGAGGTCGCGGACAACCTCCTCCAGTGCCGCCTCGGCGTTGATCCGCTTGTCACGAATCACCTGTTCCACCGCGGACAGCAAGGTCGGGTCCTCCATCAGCAGGCGGTGGGCTTCAAAGATCGAGGCGTACTCGGCACCAACCCGGTCGTGGGCCTCCCGTGCCAGCATTCCAGCCCGTTCGGCCGCCTGCCGCGCCGCCTCCCGCATCCGCCGCACCTCGTTGTCCAGCTCCTCGGGCGCCACCGGCGTGCGCAACACCGGCTGGGTGATGTTTTCCACCACCAGCGTCTTGCCGATGGCAATGCCGGGCGAAACGGCAAGTCCAACGAGCGTTCGGGATCTCAATCCGGCTCTCCGAACCGCCCGGACACCAGCTCCGCGATCGCCTCGAGAGCCGTCTCTGCGTCCTCGCCGCTGGCTCGCACCGTCAGCAGTGACCCACATGGCGCCGCCAGCAGCAACAGACCCAGGATCGACTTGCCGTTGACCTCCTCATCGTTGTACTGCACGGTGATCTCGGAGGTGAAGCTCGACGACACGTTGACGAACTTGGCCGCCGCGCGGGCATGGAGACCGAGGCGGTTGACGAGTTCAACGTTGCGCTGAGCCATGAGCCTTGCCACCCGGTCGCCGTGCGAGGATGTCACTGACCACGTAAATGCTCTTCTGGCCCTTCTCGGCCACCACCCTGGCCAGCGCCGCCAGCGACTCTCCCTCCTGCCGCCGCAGGGAAGCCAGCTTGATGAGCATCGGCAGGTTGACACCGGTGACCACCTCCGAACGGGCGGGGTCGAGAAACCCCAGCGAAAGGTTGGTGGGCGTGCCGCCGAACATGTCGGTGAGCACGATCACCCCCTCGCCGGTGTCCAGCTCCGCCAGCACGCGAGCGATCTCGGCCCGGGCGGTCTCCAGGTCGATGTTCCACTCCAGCGTGATGGACCGTGCCTGATCCAGCAGGGCGGGTTCGATGGTGCGCGCCGCGGCGAGCAGTTCGTTGGCCAGGCGCCCGTGGGAAATGACGAGAATTCCGATCATGGCCGGGATTATTCCTCATTCGCCGCGGGCGCCGCAAGCCAGCATCGCCGGCGATACCGAGGCGATCAAGCATGGCGCGATCCTTCTCCGTTTGCCGTCCGCACCCTTGCGGAAAGAGGTCAGGCGCGGTCCCGGTCGCGGTGATGGATGGCCACCCGCCAGCCCTGGACCGCCAGGCGTGCCGCCAGCGAGGCCGCCATGAACACCGAACGATGCCGTCCCCCCGTGCACCCGAAGGCAATCACGACATAGCTCTTCTGCTCGCGACGATAGCCGGGCAGAAGGTACTCGCACAGCCCCGCCATGCGCTCGAAGCACTCGCCCACCTCGGCCTTCTCCGCCAGCCATCGAGAGACCTCCGGATCGTCGCCGGCGAGGGGCCGCAGCTTCGCTTCGAAGTGAGGGTTGGGCAGATGCCGCACATCGAACACCAGGCTCGCCTCGGCCGGCAGCCCGAAGCGAAAGCCGAAGCTCTCGCAGCGCACCAGCATCGGCAGGGCATGCTCGGTGGAACCGAAGCGGCCGGCCACGATGGCCCGCAGCTCGTGGGGGGTGAGGTCGGAGGTGTCAATGATTTCATCGGCCAGCTCGCGTACCGCTGCCAGCTGTTCCCGTTCCAGGCGAACCGCCTCTTCGATCCCCAGGTCGCGGTAGGGATGCGGTCGCCGGGTCTCGGAGAAACGCCGGACGATGGCTGCGGTGTTGGCCTCCACGAAGATCACCCGCAGCGAAGGAAAACCGGCTCGCAGCCGCGCCAGCAGACTCGGGAAGTGCTCGGTGAAGTTCAGGGTGCGTACATCGACGACGACCACGAGGGGTTGGGCCGTACCCTCGCGAGTGTGTTCGAAAAGAGGTTCGATCAGATCCAGGGGAAGGTTGTCCACGCAGCGATAGCCCAGGTCCTCGAAACACCGGGTGACGACACTCTTGCCAGCACCCGACAGCCCGGTCACCACCACGGCACCGACCGGGGGTGGAGGCGTCACGAAGCCCCCAGCTTGCGGTCCCGCCGCATCAGAAAATCCACCGCCGCGTCGGGCACGCCGCGCTGACCCAGCAGGTACTTGCGGGCCGCGCACTCCACCAGCAACGCCAGGTTGCGGCCCGGCGCCACCGGCAGCTCCAGCAGCGGTCGCGGCACACCCAGCAGATCGATGGTGGAGCCGTCCAGGCCCAGGCGTTCGGGGTTGCCGGCAGATTCCGGCACGAACTTGATCACCAGGTCGATGGGCTTGTTGTCCCGCACCGCCACCACTCCGAAGAGCTGCTCGATGGAGATGAGTCCCAGTCCCCGCACCTCCATCAGTCCACGAAGATCCTCCGGCGCCTGGCCGAACAGTTCTTCGTTGCGCAGGCGGTAGACCTCCACCACGTCATCGGCAACCAGGCGGTGGCCACGGTGCACCAGCTCGAGCGCACACTCGCTTTTTCCCAGACCGGAATCGCCCAGCAGCAGAACCCCGATGGCGAAGATGTCCAGGAGGTCACCATGCCAGGTCTCGCGAGGGGCGAGCAGGAACTCCAGGCAGGCGGACAGGCGTTCGATGACCTCGGAGGTCCCGGCGGCGGTCACCGCCAGCGGCACGCCCAGCGCCTCGCAGCGCGGCGCCAGGATGCGCACCGCCTCGGTGATCCCCTTGGCAACCACGAACAGCGGCGGCTGCAGCTCGACCAGCGCACGGACGCGCTCTTCGACAATGGCGGGGGGCTGGGTGGCCAGGTACTCCGCCTCGCTGGCGCCAATAACCTGGATGCGCCCCGGCCGCACGTAGGGCAGATAGCCCGCCAGCGCCAGCCCCGGCTTCTGAACCCGCGGGCTGGAGATCTCCCGATCGAGACGATCCCTCCCCGTCAAAACCTGCAAACCCAGCGCCGCCACACGCTTGTGGCGAAGGAGCTCGGCGACGGTCAGCGGGGGGCTGCTGCGTCTCATCCACCCTCCACGGCCACCAACGCCTGGCGGAGCTGCGACGGACTCTCGGCTAACAGGAACGCGTCGAGGGCCCGTCGATTGCGCAGCAGGCGAGCGATACTGGCCAGCACCTGCAGATGGGCGGCTGGCTGGTCGCGGGGCGAGAGGACGAAAAAGAAGAGTCGCACGCCCGCCGACTCGCCGTTGCCGAAGCGGATCGCCTGAGCGGTTCGGGCGAAGGCGGCGACCACGCTCTTGAGCCCCGGCACCTTGCAGTGCGGGATCGCGGCCTGCTCACCCACCACCGTGGCCCCCAGCCGTTCGCGCTCCAGCAGGAGCTCCACGACCTCCCGTGCGTTGCGGATCACGCCCGCCTTTTCCAGGTACCCGCTGACCAGAGCGAGCACGCCCTCGCGATCGGCCGCCGGAAGGTCGAGGAATATGTGCTCCTCCCTGAGCAACGACGACAGCCTCACGGCTCCCACAACACTCACTCTTTCTCAGAACTCGGGAGTGACCAGGCCGTAGGTGTGGTCCCGCCGCCGGTACAGAACGTTGACGCGGTCCGAGGACGCCTCACGAAACACGATGAAATCGTCGCGGGAGCTCTCCAGCTGCAGCGCCGCCTCGTCAACGGTCATCGGCACCACCGGCACATGGCGAAGCTCGACGACCTCCGGCTTGCCGGAGCGGACCGACTCCTCTCCCACCACCGCCAGTTGCCAACCCTGCTCGCCGCCCCGGGAGGCCGGCTGGCGCTTGCGACCGGTGAGCTTCTGCTTGGATCGGCGGGCTTGCTGCTCCAGACGCGACACTACTTCCTGCAGCGACGAGGCCCAGTCACTGGTTTCGGCCTTGGCCGCCACTTCGAAATCCTTCCCGCGAATGAACGCTTCCACCAGGAAGCGATGCTTCTCCTGGGTCGCCACCACGCGGGCCTCGTGGACAGCGTTGAAGTACTTGGCCAGGCGCTTCAGCTTCTTGCGCGCCATCTCGCGTTGCGGCTCGGTAATCTCGGTATTGCGGGCCAGAAATTCGAGCTCCATAGGACCTCCCCAGTTGAATTCTAGTGTACTCCCGTTGCTCGAAGTCTAGCGCAGCGCTCGGCGTCGCTGCTCTGACGAGGGGATACCCATCTCCTCTCGATACTTTGCCACCGTGCGGCGGGCGATGCGGATGCCCAGACGGTTGAGCTGGCGCGCCACCCGGGCGTCGGACAGCGGCCGCTGGGGCTCTTCTGCGCTGATCAACTCCTTGATCCTGTCCCGCACCACCACCGAGGAAATGTCGCCGTCCACCGCGTGCGAGATGGCGGAGTGGAAGAAGAACTTGAACGGGAACACTCCCCTCGGAGTCGCCATGTGCTTGTTGGTAACCACGCGGCTGATGGTGGACTCGTGCATGCCGATATCGTCGGCGATGTCCCGCAGCACCAGTGGTCGCAGGTGCGGCAGCCCATGATCCAGAAAGCCCGACTGCCGCTGCACGATGGCTCTTGCCACCCGCAAGATGGTGGTCTGGCGCTGCTCGACCGACCGCAAGAACCAGAGCGCGGCGCGCATGCGCTCGCGAAGATAGCTGGCTGCCTCTGAGTCCACCGCGCGCCCCCGCAACATGTGCACGTACCGCGAGGACAACCGCAAGCGGGGAAAGCCATCATCGGCCAGCGCCACCCGCCACTCGCCGTCATCCTTGGTGACCACCACGTCGGGTTCGATGACCATGCTGTCGATGGGGCCCAGTTGCAGACCGGGGCGAGGGTCGAGGTGGCGAAGCACCTCGATGACCTGCCGGACCTCCTCCAGCGACAGCCCCAGCTGCCGGGTGATTCGCTCCCAGCGCTGGTGAAGGAGGTCGTCGAAGCACCGCCCCACCACCTCCAGGGCGCGGGGGACCGCCGGGTTGGCATTCCCGCCCGCAGCCAGTTGACGCTCCAGCTGCAGGGCAAAGCATTCCTGCAGGGAGCGGGCGCCGATCCCGGCAGGCTCCAGGCGCTGCACCAGGCGAAGCGCTCGCTCGACGTCACTCACCTCCACATCGAGGGTGGCGGCGAGATCTTCGAGGGAGACACGCAGGTAGCCGTCGGGATCGAGGTTGCCGGCGATGAACTCGGCCACCTTGTTGAGGGGGTCGTCGGAGGCAAGGAAACGTAACTGCTCGACGACCGAATCGAAGAGCGAACCCGGCGGGGTCGGTGAGTTCTCCAGCGGCGAACGCTCGTCCTCCTCCCAGCCGCCAGCCCCTGGCGCAGGCGTGTCGTGCAAGAAGTTCCCGAACAGCTCCTCGACGTTGACCTCGCTGAATGAGTCGCCGTCGTCTTCTGAACGGGTTTCCGCGGCTGGGGCCTCGGCGGCTTCGACCGCCTCGCCAGGGAGCGCTTCCGTCTCCTCGCCACGTTGGTCCTCGTCAGTGAGCTCGAGCAGAGGATTGACCTGAACCTCCTGGCTGATCGCCTGTTCCAGCTCCAACCGGGACAGCTGAAGCAGCTTGATCGCCTGCTGCAGCGTCGGCGTCATGACAAGCTTCTGCGCCAGCTTGAGGTTCAACCGTTGCTCGAGTGCCACTAGAGCTGGAACTCCTCTCCCAGGTACGCTTGCCTCACTGCGGAGTCCCGGGCCAGGCTTTCCGGGTCTCCACATGCAAGAACCTTGCCGTCCTTGATAATAGAGGCTCGATCGGTGATTTTCAAGGTGTCCCGGACGTTGTGGTCGGTGATCAGGATGCCATACCCCTGGCCGCGCAGGTGGCGAATCAGGCGCTGCACGTCCAGCACCGTGATCGGATCGATGCCGGCGAAAGGCTCGTCGAGGAGGAGAAATTTCGGGTTGGTGACGAGGGCGCGAGCGATCTCCAGACGCCGCCGCTCCCCCCCGGAGAGGGTGTCGCCGCGCTGCCCGCGAACCCTCATGAGGCCAAACTCCTCCAGGAGGTGGCAGGCGCGCGCACTGGCCTCGTTCCACGGCACGCCGAGCAGCTCCAGCACGCCCAGAAGGTTCTCCTCGACGGTCAGCTTGCGGAAGACCGAGGCCTCCTGCGGCAAATACGACAGCCCCAGGCGCGCGCGCCGAAACATGGGCAGGGTCGTGACATCGACCCCTCCCAATCGGACCCGGCCGGCATCGGGTCGCACCAATCCCACCAACATGTAAAAGGTCGTCGTCTTGCCAGCGCCGTTGGGCCCCAGGAGTCCGACCACCTCACCGCCGTGGAGGTCGAGGGACACCCCGTCCACCACGGCTCGACGGCCGTACCGCTTCACCAGCCCCTGGGCCTGGAGCGTCACTGCTTCGATGGTGTCCTCCCCGGCGGCTGGCGAGAACTGCGAGGGTTGACCAGCGGCCGCTCGGGATGGTACAGCGTTTCGCTGCGGCTGTCGGCGCCTCCCAGCACCCTGAGCACCCCATCCTGACGGGTCCAGATGAGATGCGCCGCCTTCACCTGGTTGCCTCCCGCCTCGGTGATCAGCACCGGGTCACCCCATACCTCCAGCTCATCCCGGCCCGGCACCAGCCGCGCCCTCTGCCCCGCCACCGTTCTGCCGCCTGCGCGCTCCCGTGCCACCAGACCACCCTCGAAGAGCGCCAGCAGCAACTCTCCGCCTGGCCCAAGCGTGGCGGTGACGCGCTGGGCCGCCAGCTCGGCCTGCTCATCGACCACTCTGACATCCCCTTCGAAGGTGGCGATCATGGTGGCAGCGTCGTAGGTCAGGGCCCGCGCGGCGATCCGCACCACGCCCCCGCTGCCGGTCGTCTCTCGCCGGGGAGCCGCCGATCCCACTGTGAGGACGTTGCCGCGACCCACGACCAGCTCTTCGGCGGCGCGGTGTTCCAGGCGATCGGCGCGGACCAGGCGTTCCCCTTGCCACAGGCGGGCGTCCCCTTCCAGCGTCAGCGTGCCCCCGTCCTGGGCCGATACCGCGCGAGCCGCCGCAAACTGCACCGGCCCCTCCCTTCCACCCATGACCGCACCGCGCGCCACCGTGCCGCTCACCGACCCCTCGGCGATGAGACCGCGCTCGGCGTCCCACTCGAGTCGATCGGCCTTGCCCTCGAGCGAATCGGAGCCAAACCGCACGCGCCCGCCCGCTGCCGGCACCAGCACCGACCGCCGCGTCGCCACGGTGACCAGCAGGCGCTCTCCCTCGCCCCACTGCGGCCCCATCTCCAGGCGCACGTTTCCCCATGCCGTCGCCGACTCGGCCCGCCCTCCCGCCAGGTCGACCCGCAGCGAGTCAGCCCGCACCTGCCGGGGCACCCCACCTCGCGCCTCGCTCTCCTCCAGGCACACCAGACCCTGGCCTTCGACCCACTGCAGCCCGCCCTCCTCGCTCCCCATTCCCACCACCCGCCACGCCGACAGGGTGCGCCGTGCCCCATCGGCGCCAGCCCAGGCGGCGCGCACCCAACCGCTACTCTCCCGGGGAAGGATTCTCAGGTCAAGGGTCCCCCCTTCGGTGCGGCGCAGCTCCATCTCCTCTCCCCAGGCCTGGACGATGGAGCCGTCGTCAAAGCGCGCCTCGACCGTCACACCTCCCGAGAGCACCAACTCCTCGGGTGGCCCGTCGGGCCCCCGCAGCCGCATCCACCCCGAACCCGCCAGGAGCTGGTTCTGGCGGTGGAATACGGTGACACCATTGTCCAGCTGCACGACGCCCCGCCGCCGGTTATAGGTCAGGCTCGGCGCCAGAACGACCACCGACGAGCCTTCACCCCGCCGCCAGGAGGCTGTGACATCGTCTTTGAGCTGGATCGTGTTTTCCCCGGCACTCCCGGAAACCGCGCCGGCGACCCCTCCCCACCCCGCCGCTGCAAAGGTGACCGGTCCCCGGCTGGAAAAGGAGCGGTCTGCCCCGCGCAGATCGAACCCGTCTGCCCGCAGGGCGATCCCCTTGCTCAGGGAGAGCTGAGCGTTGCCGTGTGCCTGGGCCTCTCGCAGCTGGGGGTTGTACCTGGCATCGCTGGCCACCAGACCATAGGCAACCTCGCCAGCGTGAAAGATCGACACCTCGACATCTTTCAGCTCGTACCAGCCGGACGCGAACTCCAGCGTTTCACGTGCCGCCAGACGAAAGTTCGGCTCGATGCCGATGGTGTCCGTGTATACCAGACCGCTGTGCAGGCGCACCGGCCGCTCCTCGCCGCGTCGCGCCGCCGGCGTTGGCTCGGCCTGCACGGCCGCCCCGCGCCGCCGCATCTGCCGTTCGGCGACACTCGCCCCCAGCACCAGCAGCCACAGTACCAGCAGCAGTAGCGACGCCCGCCGAAAAAGCTGGTCCCGGCGACTCACCGTTCGAGGAAGGCGCCCATCTTGCGGAACTTGGCGTAGCGCCGGCGCGGCAGTTCAGCCGGGCGGATTCGCCGCAGCTCGGCGAGCGCGGTGCGCAGGGCCGCGCCCACCGTGCGCACGGCCAGCGGCGGGTCCATGTGGGCGCCGCCCAGTGGCTCCGGCAGGATCTCGTCGATCACCCCGAACCCCAACAGATCGTTGGCCGTGAGCCGCAAAGCCTCTGCCGCTCGCTGGGTCTCCGACTGGTCCTTCCACAGGATGGCTGCGCAGCCCTCCGGAGAAATCACCGAGTACACCGCGTGCTCCAGCATGAAGACGCGGTCACCGACGCCGATGGCCAGCGCTCCACCCGAACCCCCTTCGCCGGTCACCACCACCACGATGGGGGTCTCCAGCGCCGCCATCTCCCGCAGGTTGCGGGCGATCGCCTCCGCCTGACCCCGCTCCTCGGCATCGATCCCGGGATAGGCCCCGGGGGTGTCCACGAAGGAGATCACGGGAAGCCGGAACTTCTCCGCCAGACGCATCACCCGCAACGCCTTCCGGTATCCCTCGGGGCGTGGCTGGCCAAAGTTTCGATACAGCCGATCCCGCGTGTCCCTACCCTTCTGATGCCCGACGACCACCACCGAGTCGCCGTCAAAGCTCGCCAGCCCGGTAACGATGGCCGGATCATCGGCAAAGCCGCGATCGCCGTGCAGCTCCACCCAGTCCGTCATCAACCCGCGCACGTAGTCGAGGGTGTAGGGACGCTCGGGGTGACGAGCAATCAGGCAGCGCTGCCAGGGGGTCACCGTCGCCGTCACCCGTCGCGCCTCTGCTTCCAGCTGCTCCTTCAGGCGCGCCGCCTCGGCGCGGTCACCCTGGCGCTCCGCCTCGCTCACCTGTTGCCGCAGCGCTTCCAGCGCCGCCAGAAAAGAGGGTACCGCTGCCCCTGCCATAGAGTGCGAGGGTAGTGGGAACAACGGCGATTGACAAGGGGCAACCAGCGCGCCGCCGGGGCCGCCAACTACCGCGGAGGGTCGCCCGGGCTGGCCGCCTGCTCGGCCCCGATCAGGGCCGCCAGCTTCCCCCGCAGATCCGCCGCCAGCCGAGCGCGCTCTTCGATGCGCCGACGTCGCCACTGCCAGCGCTCGCTGGCGGCCGCCGGGTTATCGACTCCGGGTGCAGGGAGGGCGGCGGCCAGCGCGGCTGCCTGTCCGGCGTCCAGGTGGGTCGCCGGCACCCCGAAGTAGCGCCGAGCCGCCGCCTCGGCCCCGAAGACCCCGGGACCGAACTCCACCACGTTGAGGTAAAGTTCCAGGACCCGCCGTTTCCCCAGCTCTCGCTCCAGCCACCAGGCCAGCTTCATCTCTCGCAGCTTCCGGGTGATGGTTCGCTCGGGGCTCAGGAACAGGATGCGAGCCAGCTGTTGACTGATGGTGGAGGCACCGCGCAACCTGCCACCTGCCCACCACACGCGGACGGCGTCGCGCAGTGCGCCCCCATCCACCGCCCCATGGCTCAGGAAGCGAGCGTCCTCGGAGACGGTGACCGCCAGCACCAGCTCCGGCGAGATGGCTTCCAGGGGCACGTAGTCATGGGCCACGCGCCGCGCCAGGCCTTCAGCGCGCCAACGTTGCTCCTGTCGAACCATGGAAGCCCACGGGTAGGGAGGCGGCCCGCTCCGCCAGGGGTCGAGGTCGACCCGGCTCGCTGACCACCAGATCAGCGCGGCGGCGGTGATCACGACCAACAGGGCCGCCGCCCCCGTGATAGCCTTGCGGGCAACACGCCGGGGCATCACCGCCATTGTAGGCGCCCGGCCAGAAAGGAACAGCCCGCGATGCTCGGTCCTCGTCGAACATGGCTCCTGTCACTCGGCGTCATGGTCGTGGCCGCAGCCACCACCGTCCCCTTTCGCCACCTCTGGGAACCCGACGAGCCGCGCTACTGCCAGTCCGCCCGCGAAATGATCGCCAGCGGCGACTGGATCCTCCCCCGCCTCAACGGCCAGCCGTACGGTCACAAGCCTCCCCTCTTCATGTGGCTCGTGGCCGCCGGCCGACTCACCGGGTTGGGCTGGACCGCGGCTGGCGTGCTGCCCTCATTGCTGCCGTTTCTCGCCCTCGTCCTGGTGATGCCCCGCATGGCGCGAGACCTGGGCCTGCCTCGCTCCACCGGCGAACTCGCCGGGGCCTTCCTCGCCGCCTCGCTGCTGGCCGCCGTCATGGCGCTGGCGGCACGCATGGACACCCTCTTCGCGGTTCTTCTCACTCTCGCCTTCTGGCTGACAGCACGGCTGTTGTGGCCTGTCGAGGGCGTCACCCGACGCGACCATCTCCTGCTCTGGATCGTGCTCGCCCTCGCCACCCTGACCAAGGGCCCGGTGGCCCTGGTGCTCCTCGCCCTCACGGTGACCATCACCACCCTGGTGGTCAAGCCGCGGCCACACCTCGCCCCCCTCTTTCGCGGACCCGGACCGGTGGTGGCCCTGCTCCTCCTCCTGGCCTGGGTGGTGGCGGCCGGGCTGCATGGCGGACCGGACTACCTCCACGAGATTCTCATCCGCCAGAGCACCGGCCGTGCGGTGGACTCCTTCGCCCACAAGAAACCTTTTTACTACCACCTCATGACCTACCCGGTGACCGGTCTACCCTTCGCCCCCGTGTCGCTGTTCACCGCCGCCTTTGCCCTCCGCCGCAGGAATAGCCATCCCACAACCCTGCTGGCCGCCGCCGTGGTCGCCGTGCTGGGTTTCTTTTCCGTCATCTCAGGGAAGCTCGTCGTCTACCTGCTGCCACTCTTTCCCGCCGCCGCCCTGCTGGCTGCCGACGCCGTGCTCGGCCAGCGTCGCGGCGTTCGATCTGGCCTGTGGCTGGGAAGCGCGGGTATGACCCTCGTCGGCGCCGGCGTGGCCGTGGCTCCCTGGCTACGCCACGAGCTCGACTCGGTCAAGGGGCCACTGTTGGTCGCCGGCGGGGTGGTCACGGCGCTGGCCGCTGCCGCTGCCGCCGGACTCATCCGACGCCAGGAGCCGCTGGTGGTGGCCGTTCGCCTGACCATGGCCGGCCTCGTCATCCCCTTGGCGGTCTTTCCCCTCGCCGCACGCGCCCTCGACCCCACCATGCACCTGGCCACCGTGGCTGCGGCGGTCAAGAAAATGGAACCCGAGGCCAGCGACGGGTTTGTCTTCCGGATGAACGTCAGCGGACCCTCGCTGTACGCGGAAAGGATCTTCCGCAAGCTGCGCACTCCCGAGGAGCTCGCCGCCGTGCTCCGGTCCGGCCGCGTCGTCATCACCGAAGAGAAATCCTGGCAACGCATCGGCGGTGCCTTGCCTGGGCTCACGACCCGTGCCACCGTCTTTCCGTTTCGCACCGGCCCGGTATTCATCCTGCGCGCCGCTCCAGGCGTCGACACCCAGGAACCTCCTCCCACCAGCCCGGCAACGGATCCACCCTTGCCTACCCCGCCGACCGGGCCCTAAATTCTTCTCAGGAGTTGCCGATGAGAGGAAGCCGACCCGCCGTCGCCGAGGCAGCCTGCGTGGTGCTCGTCAAGGGCACCGAGCAGCTGGTGGTGTTCGCCGGAGAGCTTCCCGACTGCCAGGCGTGGCTCGCGCTGAACGGCGACAAACCCGCCGACAGTGACGGGCACTTCGAACTTCGCGAGGGGGCGGATCGGGCACTGCCGCCCTCTGCCTGATCGTCCCAATCCCTTCAGGTGTTGGCCGCCCTCATGGGGCCAGGACGGGAAACGTTCCGATTTCGGCGAGGAAGCCGTCTCTGGTGAGGGCAAGAAGGCGATACAGGTGCACTTGGTCGTCACCAGCCTGGAGGTAGCAGTACGAGAAGGGAGTCTCACCGCTGTCCGCGACCGGCAAGAAATCCCTCTGCAACGGCTGCCAGCTCGCGCCTGCCCGGGCCATGCCCTCCACCACGAATCCGACGACGCCATCGTGCCGCCGAGTCTCCCAGGAAATCACCACGCTCTCTGCGCTGGCGGCGAAATCCCAGCGCTCCAGCGCCACCGGGTACTCCGCCAGCGGCCGCGTGGTGAGCGACAGCGCCCCGCGCGGGGAGAGGTTGGTCACCACCACCCCCGCCCAGGAGACACCCCGCAAGGGCACGACCACTTCCTCGCCCTCGCGAAGGCGCACCACGTCGTACTGTCCGGGGAACGGGTATCGCACCCCGGCGTGGACGGCCATCCCCTGATTGCGCAGGACGGTAACGGCTTCGGCCGAAGCCCGCACCGGCAAGGGGTAGAGAGAAACCCCGAACCCCAACTCCCCGCCGATCCCGTCCGCGAAGCGCCGGCCCCGCAGGGAGGGCAGCGGTGGGGCGGGCGCCTCGAACCCCAGCGCCGACGGATTGAACAGACCGGCCAGTACCACCTCCGAAACGGTCTCGAGGACGTCCCCTTCCAGCCGGTCGGCCAGCACCGTCAGCGCGCCTTCGGGCCAGGGCACAGCCGTGACCGCCCTCAGGAGGTCATCCCCGCCGACGCGCCACGCCACTTCCAGAAGCGCCGTCTCGGTCACCTCGCCGCCGGCCAGCGCCATCAGCCAGCTCTCCTGCCAGGCGCGACGCAAATTCGTCGACGGGGGGGAAAGGTGAGCCGCCACCAGCCGCGCCGCGACGGCCGCCCGACTGGGAGGGGCCACGCGCCCCAGATCCCGACGAACCAGCGCCTCCACCGTCCGGAAGAACGCCTCCTCCACGGGTTCCAGGGAGCCCAACGCCAGGTCGCTGCCCGGGACCGTGGCATCGAAGGGGTTTTCGAGCACGCGAATCACCATCCCCGGCGTTCGCCACCCCCGAGCGTGGACAGCGCGGGCTGCGGCCTGGACCGCCGCCGCTACCTGGTGGCTTCCAGGCGAGCCATCCGCTTCGATGCGCACGTTCGCAACGATGTCAACCTGTCCCTGAGCGCGAGCGCCGGTGGCGCCGAGGAAAACAATGAAAGCGACGAGCCAGACGGCGAGGAGTCGGATGGTACGCCCCATGGAGAAACCTTAGAACTCGCCGGCGCAGCCGTCAAGAGCCCTCGCCAGGCACCCGGCGACCAGTGGCCGGGCACAGTGGCCTGGACGGGATCGAAGCTCGCTGGGGAGAAAGGTCTCAGCCCTCCCGGAGTCGGACCAGCACGATGGTGATGTTGTCGGAGCCGCCGCGTCGGTTGGCCTCGTCCACCAGGTCCCGAGCGGTGGAGCGCAGATCCGGCCTGCTGCGGCGCAAGATCTCGGCCAGCTCGTCGTCCTCGACCATGCCATTGAGCCCGTCGGAACACAACAGGAGGAGGTCGCCGGCGCGGATCTCGTGCTCCCGCACGTCGGCCACCGGCTCCTGGGCCCCCCCCAGTGCACGGGTCACGACGTTCTTCAGTGGATGGCTGCGCGCCGCATCTTCGGACAAAAGCCCTGCCACCACTTGCTCGTGGACCCAACTGTGATCGCTGGTCAGCAGCTGTAGCCGCCCTTCGCGAAGGAGGTAGGCGCGACTGTCGCCCACGTGGGCCACCGTCACCCGAGCAAGGTCATCCGACAGCAGCGCCGCCACCATGGTGGCGCCCATGCCGCGCAGGCGCGGATCTCCCTCCACTGCTCCCGTGACCCGGCGGTGAGCCTGCAGCGCGGCAAACATCAGCCGGTTGGAATCGCACGGCAGGCGAGCGTCCCACCCCTCTGGCCAGGTGGTTTCCGCTGCATCTCTGGTAGATTCAACGACGCGCTCGATTTCCGATACCGCCAGACCGGCAGCCACCTCGCCAGCGGCATGACCGCCCATGCCATCAGCGACGACGAACAGGCCGAGGTCCTCCCGCACCAGGAAGGCATCCTCGTTGTGGTGCCGCCGCAGGCCCCGATCGCTCATCCCGAATGATTCGACCTTCACCATGGCCAAGACTACGCCTTCTTCCCCGCCTGCTGCAACTCACGCATGAGCGCCTGCACCGCCGGATCGTCCGGCACCAGCTCCTGCGCCGCAACGGCGAAACGGATGGCTCGGGAGGGCATGCCCGCCCGGGCGAAAAGCCGTGCAGCATCGATCAACACACGTTGATTCAGGGGGTCCAGCTTCGCCGCTCGCTCCAGCAGGCGAAGCGCCTCTCCCAGCTCGTCCGTCTGCTTGGCAAGGAAGAGCCCGAAGAGGTGGTGAGCGCGGGCCGAGGAGTTGTCGTGCGCCAGCGCCTGTCGAAAGACCAGGCGCGCTTCGGCGGTGCTCCCGGAGTTGGCGAGCTGCACCGCCCGGGCGAGCAGCGCCCGCGCGATCTCCCGAGAGTCATCCTGAGTATCCCGATTCAGCGACCCGCGCGTGGCGTCGTAGCGGCGTCGGCGCTCGGGGTCCGAGAGGGTGTTGTACGCCTCGGTGACGCGCTGGAACCGCTGCTCGGCGCGCACCCGCGCCTCTCCGACGAAGCGATCCGGGTGCAGTTCACGGGCCTGGCGTCGGAAAGCGGCGCGCAGTTCCTCTGCGGTCGCGTCGGGCTTGACCCCTAGGATTTCGTACAGATCATCGAAGTTCGGCATCGGCTACCGTCAAGCTGACGACAGTATTGTAGCGCATACCCTCTAGCGGTGCTCCTGCAGGCGGGCCAGCGCCTTGCGCCGCAGGGTAGCCGCAACGTTGCGATCCCGGCCCAGAAAGCGCAAGTCACGAAGCGACAGTCTATTGACGAGATTGAGCGCGATCGGCAGTGGGGTCTTGGGGTTGAACGCCAGATTGCGCACCACACCATAGCGGCGCAGCCACTTGGGAGAGGAGGCGAAGATGCGCAGCACTTCTTCGTGGGCTTGCCGCATCTGCGCGATGCGCTCCACGTCCGCCTCGGAAAGCTTGGGACTCATGGCCACCGCGCGAGCCACCAGCGGGTTGCGATCCCGGGCCAGGATCAGCCGCTCCTCCCGCCCCCCTTTCAGCGCCGCCATGACGCGCTGAAACGCGTTCATCAGGGACAGCCGGACGAACAGATCCTTGATCTCCCGAGACGCCTCCTCGTCGCCCAGTTCCCCTTCCAGGCCCGTACTCGCCAGTGCTTCGCCGGGCAGGCGCATGCCGATCGCCTTCAGCTCGGCGAGAGCCTCCTCCACCGATGGCCCGGCGGCGAGTTCCGGTTCTCCGCCCGCCGTCGCCCACACCACCGCCTTTTCGAGAAACTCCTCCTCGAACTCCCGCACCCGCCGCAGAACGTCCGGGCCGACCTGCGGATTGGCCCGAAGATCGTCGAGGATCTCCAGACAGGTCATCACTCTCGCCTGATTGGTGATGATGATGTCCTGGACGCCAGGACCGGCATGCCGCGCCAACCACCGCAGCGTCTCGTTGGCGACCCGCGGGTGGCGAGCCGCAGCTTCCAGAACTTCCGCCGCCTGCACCGAGCGAACCAGCAGCTCCAGATCGAGCGCCTCGATCTCGGGACTGGTCAGGAGCGCCAGAAAGTGACTGGTTTCGAAGGTGGCCAGGGTGTTTCTCGCCTGCTCGGCGATCTCCTCGTCCCCCTCCGCGCTGAGGAGTAGCACGATGCGGATCAGATCCTCGCGGCTGACGGGCAGGAGTCCCTGGGCCGCGAACAACCTCACCGCCCGGGGAACCATCCCCTGGCGAATGGCCTGGAGGATCTCTCCAACGCTGGCCAGCGACGGCTGTCCGCTCATTCCCCCGACGCGCCCCTGGAGTACTCGGCCGGGTCGAGCCGCAGGCGCACCACCTCACCCCTGCCCCCCAGCGCCGCCAGCGTCGTCCCATGAAAGCACACCTGCAGCGACGCCGCATCGCCAATCACCAGATCAACGACCCCCGTCGCGCCGGGCAGATCCCACCACTCACCGGCGGCCAGCAGGCGCGACTGCCGCGCCCCGCTCCCATCCCGCACCTCCACCCAGCACGGTCGCTCACCGGCCTGCAACGACAACACGCACGGCGGCGTCACGATCTCTGGCGTGGGAGAGGGGGTGGGCGACGCCAGCGCCACCGGGGTGACCAGCGCCAGGACCGCCGTTGGCGTCGGCGCCGGCACGGCGTGCCCTTCGCCCTTGATTCTTTGCAGCACCACGACCCCGGCCAGGGTGGCCACCACCAGGAGCACACCGACGATCCACGCCCACGCTCGACCCTCGCGAGCCACCGGTGTAGGTACGGTTGGCAGCGCGCCGCTGGTATTCTGCTCCTCGGCGTGCTCCCAGGCCACCGCGAAGCGGCCCATCCAGGGCTCCAGCGGCTCACCGATCAGTTCCAGGTACTGCCGCAGGAACAGCCGGGCAAACGTTTCCCCCGGCAGACGAGAAAACGCGCCCTGCTCCAGACCTTCGAGCATCCGCCGCGAGATCTTGGTGCGGGCGACCAGGTCCTCGATGGTGACACCGGCCTTCTCACGCGCTCGTGCCAGTGCGCGGCCGAACTCCTCCGGAGTTCCCTTGCCAGCCGATCCCGTCATCTTGGGGGGAGTTTACGGAGCGAATCGGAAAGTGCAAGTGCTTGTCGAGCCTCAGCGCCGCTGCGCGGGCATGGCTTGCCGATGGGCGCGCAGTCGACGGAGGGCCTGGCGAAGCTCGGCGGGGGTCTCGGCGGAGCCCTCCAGCTGCCTCAGCTGCGGCTCGCTCAAGGTGACGGCAAGACTCGCCGCCACTGCCAGGGGCAGTTTCCTGAGGCGAACCGCCGCCTGGACGACCGCCGGGAGCCGACCCCAGCGCGCGTGCCCGAGCGCCACGCGGACGCACTCCAGATGCGGGTTGAGGTTGACCAGGCGCACGGCGTCAACCTCACAGAAGAGGGGATTGTCCAGCAGCGCCGCGATGGTTCGAGGGGTCTCGTCCGCCATCAGGAGGGCGAACAACGCCCGGGGGGCGCGCCGCGCCAGCGCCACCCGCTCTCCCTGGCTCATCTCCCCGACCCGCTCCAACAGCCGGCGCTCCGCCAGCCGCCGCACCGCCGGGGCGGCCCGGGGATCGCGCGTCACCGCCAATAGCTCGACCCATCCCACCC
>JABRVY010000345.1:0-2821 GCA_039961755.1 Acidobacteriota bacterium
GGCGCGGGGAATGCCGAGAGCTTCCTCGCCCAGGTTGCACCGGTGCGACGAGGACTGCCCGGGGGAGGGGCGGGGTTGGTGCTGGCGGCGCGCCGCTTTTTCCCCGGTCTGCCGCGCTTTGCCGCGGCGGTGGCGAGGACTGCCCGCGAACAGGTGGAACTGGTGTTGCCGGTCGCGGTTCTGGCCGAGCGGCTGCCGGCCCCGGGGTGGCCGGGGGTGCTGCCGGTGGCGGTGGTCTTCGGCAACCCCGAGGCGCTGGGGTGGCCGCCTTCCACCATTCACGACGATCTGGCGGCCCTGGAAGCCCTGGCTGCCCGAGCGGGTTCGTTCGTTGCTGCCATCGTGGTTCTGCCGCTGGCCGACCCGGATCCCAGGGGCGGGGCCTCGCTCGCTGCCCTCGCCAGCGGCCGGGTGGCCACCTATCGGCCCGGGGCGCGGGGGGACGAGTTCGTCCTCAAGCGCCCGGTGGAGTGGGGAAGCTCGACGCTCCCGGCCGGCTCGTCGGTGACCGTGCAGGTGGTCCAGAGCAGTCGCTACCACCGTGACCTGCGGTTGCTCCTGCGGCCCCAGCGGGGGGGGCTGGTGGGGTGGGACACGGTGGGTCTGCCGCGCCCCTCCCCCACGCTGGGGATGAGCTTCGAAGCCTTCGTCGATTATTTCCGGGGCGGCGTCCCGGACCCTCGCCCACTGGTGCACGGGAGCTGGAGCGGCTCCTACCTCGAGGTTTCGGTGATCAACGACTCCCCGCACGCCAGCGCCGTGGCGACCACGGCCAACTGGGTGGAGGTTCGCTTCGCCGGCGGCCAGGTGGCGGACGTGGACCCCGGCGACTTCAGCGGCTACGAATTTGGCCGGCTGGTGGGCGAGAGCTGGACCGCCACGGTTCCCGGCAACGCCAACGCCGTGCGCCTGTTCCTCACCTACCTGGGGCCCGAGGCGCGACTGGGGGGTGGCCGCATTCGTTTTGCCAGTCGACCTCAGGAGGTTTTCGGCCGGGTCTCGATCCGCCTGGGCGACGGCTCTGCTCGCACCCAGGAAGTGCGGCCGCTGCGCCCTTGACGGCGGGTCCGCGGTTTCTTTGGCAAGTGCTTTTTTCAGAACGACATGGCGTCGGTGGTGATGCGCACCACGGCGGCGGCGCCGGCCAGGCGCAATCCGTCGGCCGCCAGCCAGCCGCGCAGGGCGGTGTCGGCAACGTGGAGATGGGCGCAGGTGGCGGCGTCGTCATCGACGAGATCGGAGGGGCGCACCGACTGGGTGCTGCGGGCGAGGCGAATGCCGGCGTCGCGCAGGGCGGCGCGCACCCGCCGCTCCCCGACTGCCTCCTCGAGGGTGACGAAGAACGACGCGGCGTGGCCGAAGAACACGCCCGTTTCCACCGCCTGCAGGTGGAGCTCGACGTCGGGTAGCAAGTCGGCGGTTTGACGGGCGAGCTGCTCGAGCACGTTGCTGTGGGCCGGCGCCAGATCGAAGGCGAGCACCCCTGGCAGCAGACGTGGGGAGGCGGGGGCCAGCCCGGAAAGTCGGGCCGCCGCCTGCACCGCCAACTCCTCCACGGCTCCGCTGCCGAACCCGGAGGCGGAGCGAAACACGGTGACGTGGGCGCGGGCGGGGCGCAGGGGAGCCAGCGCCTGGAGCAGGCGCACGGGAGCCGCCAGGGCGGGGTCGAGCAGGTGGTACCAGCGGGGCTGGCCCCGGCGGCGCGGGGCGCGGTCCAGGACGGTGAGCGCCCGGTCGCCGGCGATACCTGGCTGACTGGCGTCCACCAGCGCCACCTCGGGATGTCGCGTCAGCCACTCCAGCAGCGAGGTGACGCGCGGGGGATCGAGGGGACGGCAGGCGATCACCGCGGCGCTGCCGGTCAGCTCGTCGAGGGACTCCAGCGGCGCGACGACGCTGGCTTGACTGCCGATCTCGGCGATGAGGTGTTCGTCGGCGCCGCTGGTGTGGAAGAGCCGCCAGCGCAGATCGGGAAACTCGGCGGCGAGGCCGTCGATGATGTCCCGGCCGAGCAGCGAGGTGGGGTCAAGGATGCTCAGCGTCTGGGTTTGCACTGGGCGTCTCCTCCAGGGACGGTGTGCCACTCCGGCGGCGGCGCCGCCGCACGCTTTCGATCGGCCCGGACAGCAGGTACACCACCGCCAGGGCTGCCAGGGTGGGCACCGGCCAGACGGCGATCACCGCCAGCACCAGCGCCATGAGAAAGAAGGCGGTGGCCGGGAAGCGGCGGCGCAGGTTCAGGTCCTTGTAGGAGCGATAGGGGATGGTCGACACCATGAGGAAGGAGATGGTGAGCACGAACGCCCACACGGCGATGGTCACCGGTCGGTTGACCACCGGTTCCGGGGCGACGAGCACCATCATGGTGAGGGCACCGGCACCCCCGGGAATGGGCAGGCCGGTGAAGCGGGAGGAGTCCTCCAGGGCCGATTTCACGTTGAAGCGCGCCAGGCGCACGGAACCGGCGACGAGGAAGAGGAATCCCGCCATCCATCCCCACCGTCCCATGCCCCACAGCCCCCACTGGTAGACCAGGACAGCCGGAGCAACCCCGAAGCTCACCACGTCGGCGAGGGAGTCGTACTCCTTGCCGAACTCGGAGGTCACCTTGGCCAGGCGGGCCACCCGCCCGTCCAGGCCGTCCAGCACCCCGGCCAGGAGGACCAGCCAGGCGGCGGTCTCGATACGGCCGTTGAGCGAGAAGAGGATCGAGGTGAACCCGGCCAGCATGTTGCCGACGGTGAACAGGGTGGGAATGATGTAGATGCCGCGCCGCAGCGACTCGGCGCGGGGGCGGGAGGGGCGGCGGAAGCGATGGGCG
>JABRVY010000346.1:0-2942 GCA_039961755.1 Acidobacteriota bacterium
TCGTGGTGTTCTTCCCTGCGGGTAGCGCCCGGGGCGGGCGCTGTCAAGGGCGAGCCGCCCTGCGGGCGGTCGCCTGCGGCGACCCTGTGACAGCGCCCGCTCCCGGGCGCTGGGTGGGAGACATGAACACCACTCGGACCACGCCGCCCCCGTCGACCCCGAACCGTTCCCTCACCGCCCACGGACTGGCCCTCGAGGCCGCCGGCACCGCCGTCGCCCTGGCCCTCGGGCTGCCGGCCCCGCTCAGGTCCCTGGCGGATCAGCTCATCCGCTCCGCCTCCTCGGTACCGGCGAACCTGGCCGAAGGTGCCGGACGAGCCGGGCGCGACCGGCAGCACCACTGGCGCATCGCCTACGCGTCAGCCCTGGAGGCCGACAGCCACCTGCGGCTGCTGCTGGGCGCCGGCACGGTTGACCGCGCAGCAGCGCAGCGCGCCATCGAGCTCTTCGACCGCGTCCGAGCGCTCACCTGGAGGCTGATCCACCCGCGACGGTGACGGTGACCGTGTCGGCCACTGTCACCGTGACTGGCACCGCGACCGTCACCGTCACCGTCACCGACACTGACACCGGCACAGGCACTGACACTGGCCGTGTCCGTGTCCGCGCCCGTGTCCGTGCCCGTGTCCGTGCCCGTGTCCCTGACCGTGTCCGTGCCCCTGGGTGCGCGGGCCTCCGGCCCGCCCCTGACGGTGGGCACCGTTTACCACGGCCGGAACGGTGTCTTTGTCCGTGTCCCTGTTCGCGCCCGTGTCGGTGCCCGTGCCCGTGTCCGTGCCGGGGGGCTGGTGGGCCTCTACATCTCGGGGGGGATGGGGATGCCGAGCAGGGGCTCGAGGATCTCCGCCACCGTCGCCGCGAAGAGGCGGAAGACCGCCCGGCGCAGGGCCCGCGTGGCCTCGTCGGGGGCGTGCAGGACCGGGTGCTCGTGGTAGAGCCTGTGGAAGGCCTGCGCCAGCTCTCGGGCGTGCGCCGCCAGGAGGGAGAACTCCAGGGCGCCGGCGGCCTTGTCCACCATCTCGGGGGTGCGGGCGCAGGCCAGCACCAGGTCCCAGAGGTCGTTGCCAATGGCGGCGCCGGCCGCGGCCTCGGCGTCCCCCTCGGGGGTGCCGGCGAGGCCGGCAGCGGCCAGCTTGTCAAAGATCTTGCGGGCCCGCACGGCGGAGTACTGCAGGTAGGGGCCGGTGTCCCCCTCGAACGCCAGCGCCTCGTCGAAGTCGAAGGCGAGGACGCGGTTGCGGCCCTGCCGCAGCATCTGGTAGCGCAGCGCCCCGGTGGCGATGGCGCGGGCCCGGGCCTCGAGCTCCCCGAGGGGGAGGGTGTCCTCCTCCGCCAGGCGCGCCTTTACCGCCCGCCGCGCCTCCTCCTCCAGGGTGTCCAGGAGGGCGTCGGCCTTGACGCCGATCCCCCGGCGGCCGGACATCTCCACAAAGGGCCTGGCCATATCCTCCTCGGTGAGGCCGAAGCTCACCCCCAGGGAGGACTCCAGGCGCCGCACCGCCGCCGGGGTCAGGGCCACCATCTCGTAGGCGAAGTGGATGGAGTTGTCCGCCGCCTCCCGGTGGCCCAGGGCGCGGATGGCCTCGCGCACTACCTTCTGGGGGTAGGACTGGCGCACGTCGATGACGTTGACCACCCGCTGCCCGGCGCCGAACTCAGCCCCCGCCGGGCGCCGCCCGGGGTCGGCGCAGGTGCGCCAGAGGAGGCGCTCGCCGTTACCGTACTCCACCGGCCGGGCCGGCCCGTCCTGCCGGAAGCGGGTGAAAGGGAGGTAGCCGAAGTCGTGACGGGTGCCGTCGGGGTCGGTGAGCAACCCCAGTTTCCACAGCTGGTAGGCGATGTCCTTGCCGGTGTAGGTGACGGTTCCGTTGGAGCGCACCAGCACCTTGTCGGCGTCAGCCATGCCGGCAAAGTCGGGGGAGTCGGCGAGGGAGAACACCCAGCAGCCGGCGTTCTTCCCCTCGTCGTCCAGGCGGATGGCGCCGGAGTCTCGGAGCAGCTCGAAGGCCCGCTGCCAGAACCCCCGCCGCAGGATGTCTGACTCGTGGGGCAGCAGGTCGTAGGCCACCCCCAGCCGCCCCATGGTGCGCAGGTGGCAGTGCAGGTTGGCCTCGGCCACGGTGGCGGCCAGGCGGGCCACGGCGGCCGCCGGGAAGTCGCCGGCAGGGCCGTTGGTCAGGGTGGCGATCGCCTCCTCCAGGGTCGAGCCCGCGGGGAAGCCCTCCTCGATGGCGTGGAGCACTTGGGCGCGATGGGCAGTGAAGGCGGGATCGGCGTCGTAGCGACGGGTGACCTGGGGGTAGAGCTCCCAGCACAGGTCGTCGAAGTCGGCCGCCCCCCCCACCAGGGTCCCACTGGCGGCCCGCCCGGCCAGGGCTCGCAGCACCCCCGCCCGGGTGGGTCCGGCCTCTGGCCAGAAGGGAGCCACCACCCGGGCCAGCTCCTCCTCCGGCACGAAGAGGAACCCCACCACCACGTCGGCCACCTGCACCCCGGTGTCGTCGATGTAGTTCTGCACCTCGACGGGGCGACCCAGCCAGCGCAGGCAGCGCACCAGCACGTCCCCCAGCACGGCGTTGCGCAGGTGGCCGATGTGGGCCGCCTTGTTGGGGTTGATGTTGGTGTGTTCGACGATGGTCTTGCCGGTCGGCCGCCGGGAGTGGGGGGTCGGCCGCACCCCGAGGGCGAGCAGGCGGGCCAGGGCGGGGCCGCGCCGCAGGCGGAAGTTGACGAAGCCGGGCCCGTCGATGCGGGGTTCTCCTTCCACGAGCTCGGCGAGTTCCTCCAGCGCCGGTCGCAGGCGGGCCACCACCTCTTCGGCCACCGCCCGGGGCGGCCGGCGCAGCACCCTGGCCAGGGGCAACGCCCCCGCCCACGCCAGGTCCCCCAGCTCCCGCCGGGGCGGCACCTCCAGGGCCACCGTCGGCGCCTCCACCCCCAGC
>JABRVY010000347.1:0-2350 GCA_039961755.1 Acidobacteriota bacterium
CCCGGGGAGTCTGAGCCCCCGCCCCGTACTCCCTCTGGCGGCGGCGGAGAGCCGGCAGGGAGCGGCCGGCGCTCCCACCCCGACGGCTGGCGGCCCGGCCAGAGGGTTCGTCACCCCACCTTCGGTGCCGGGGTGGTGCTGCAGGTGCAGAGCACGGCGGCGCAGCTCAAGGTGGTGGTGTATTTCGACCGCGCCGGTCGCAAGGTCTTGATCCCTTCCCTCGCCCGGCTGGAGCGGTTGTAGCGGCGATCGCAGGGAGAACTGCCGGGTCGGTCACAGGTGCGAGAGGTTGTCGGAGTCCTGGTTGGCGGGCTGCTCCAGGTGGCGTTCCAGCAGCCGCCGGGCGACCTCGCGGCCGCCGAGCCCGAACGCCAGTGCCAGGCCGAGCATCACCGACCCGAAGGCGATGATGAACGCGGCCAGGACGATGGAGGTGGCGATGCGCAGCTGCTCCAGGGCCATGGCCAGGGCAATGACCGACACCAGGAGCTTGACCACCAGCGCCAGCAGTCGGGGGGAGGGAAGCCCGGCGTTGGCCGCGGTCAGCAGGGCGGCGCGCGCCAGAAAGCCGCCGAGCAAGAAGCCCGCCAGCACCACCAGCAGGGCAGACAGGACGCGGGGGAGGTAGAGGAAGAACTCCGCCACCAGCTGGTCGATGAAGCTCACCTGCAGGGCCGCCATCGCCGCCATGGTGAAGCTGGCAAAGACCAGCCAGAACGCCCCTCGCCCCACGAGAACCGAGGGGGGGGTACGGATGTCCGCCCGGGCGAGCAGCTGCAGCACACCAGCGCCATCGCAGGCGCGGTCGAAGCGAGTGACGCGAAGGAAATGGGTGACCAGCCGCCGCAGCACCCAGCCTGCCAGAAGCCCCAGGCAGAAGATGAGTATCGCTGCCGCCAGGGCGGGCAGAAAACGCAGCAGCGCTTCGAAGAAACTGGCCAGCGAGTCCAGCAGTCGGTCGGAAAACCTCGTGGTCATGGCGGGTCCTCCCTGTTCTTCCAGCGGTGCACCAGGTACGGCTTGTCCCGCTCGAAGGCCAGACACAGCTCTTCCAGAGCCGCCTCCACCTCGGCGGCATCGGCGTGTTCCATCTGGATGACGAAGGCCGCCGTGCGCCCCAGGTAGAGGGGCGTGAGGGCGCGCAGGAGGAGATCGCGGTGCAGGCTGCGGTGGTGGTGGGCGGCCGCGAAGTCGTATACCGTTCGCACCCAGAGTTCCGGAGGGTAGGTGAAGTGGTCATCCCCTCGGGCCGCCAGCTGGCGAACCGCATGCCAGGTGTCCTTCGCCAGCGCCAGGGAGAGGATCTCCTCCAGCTCCCGGACGGCCCCGCGGAAGCGCTCCAGCATGCGCCCCAGATTGACCCGCACCGGCTCCAGGCCGACGGCGTATTCGAACCCGAACACCGGCACCGGGTTCGACCCGCGCACCGTGGCCCAGCGGGCGGCGTGCTCCTCCATGAGGGCGAACACAGACCCGGTCACCTGCGCCAGCATGGCGGAGAGATCCACCGAGGGGTCCTTGGCATCGTGGATCTTGGCCCCCAGAAAGGCCTGGCCGATCCGGAACCCTCCGGTGATGGCGGTGGTGGTCATCCAGATGTCGATGCCGAAGCGGGCGACATCGGAAAACCACACGTCGTGCTCGAGGTAGTGGTGAGCCAGCCGCCCCGAGAAGCCGAAGTCCCCGCCGATGGGTTGCCGCACCCGCACACCGTAGAGGGCCCGGGTGAGGGGGTAGACGATGGAGTTGGTGATCGTCCCGTCGTACTTGTGGCGGTGGTAGAGAGGGGCGATGAAATCGAAGCCGTTGGCCAGCACCGGCTGGAGCAGAAGCTCGACCCACTCGGGGGTGATGGAGCGCAGGTCCGCGTCCACCACGGCGCAGGCCTTCGCGGAGAGAGCCACGGCGGCACCGAAGACCGTCCTGAGGGCGCTGCCCTTGCCGGGGAGGCCGTGGTAGGGAGTGACGATGCGATGGACTGGCCGCAGCGGGTGGCGGGCGAGGATGGTGTCGTGGGAGGGGGCGCTGGCCTCCTGCACCACCTGCGGGGTGCCGTCGGTGGAGCCCCCGTCGGAGTTGAGGAGCACCGCCCGCTGGTGGGGAAAGTGGCGAGCCAGGCCCGCCTGCACCGCCCGGACCACGTGGCCGATGGTACGGGCGTTGTTGTAGCTGGGAATACCCATCAGGATGTCGGCGTGACCGATCTCGCCCAGCTGGGTGCGGAGCTTTTCCGGCAGAAAGGAGAGGTCGGCGGCGGTCATGGCTTGTCCAGTACAGCGGCCAGCGCCGCCGCCCACCCCCGCCCGTGGGGGGCGGGAGCCACCCGGGCGTCGGGCAACGCCGCCAGGAG
>JABRVY010000348.1:0-4637 GCA_039961755.1 Acidobacteriota bacterium
CACCGGGGCCACCCCACCTCCCCCAGCACGAACGCCACCGCCTCCGCCCCGGCCAGGACCGTGCCGTCGCGGGTGACCACCTGCACCGCCTGCCGGCAGGCCGCCGCCAGGGCCTCCGTCATGGGCGGCGAGGGCGCCCGCTGCCACGCCGCCACCGCCAGCCGCCCCCCGCGGTCGCGCCGCCGCACCCAGTCGGCCGCCGCCCGGCACAGGCCGCAGTCGCCATCCCAGAGCACCCAGTGGCGGTTGGCGTCCATCGCTTTCTTCAGGGAGCCAGGCTGCAGCTCTATTCCGCAGGGCTCCAGAGAGACTCAGATGACCGGGCGGCCTCTGCTGACGCCATGACCTCACCCGCGTTTCATCCCTCGCCGATCCGGTCCCACCCGGGGGGCAACTCCAGAGAAACTTGACAGATTCGGGGGGGGATACCATCCCGGTCATCGCTCGCAACCGGCCGGTGCGAAGAGAACAACGCTGATCGCCCACACTGCCTCGGTGACGGGGCTGGTATCGTGTTTCTGATGAAGACGTTTGCGTTTTCCTGGTGGCACGTGCTGCTTCCCGGGGCTTGCGCCGTCCTCAGCCTCCTCTGGGCGGGGCGCGTGTACCGCGCTGGCGGCCGGTGGACACCCGCTGAGCGGACTGCTCGCCGCCGGGAGGGGCTGTTTATTCTCATCGCCTGCCTGGGTCTGGCGGTTTCCTCCGCCGGGGCGCTGGTTTCCCTCGCCCACCGGCGGGTGGAAGCTGCGGTGGCCACGGCGTGCGCGGTGACCGCCGCGGCAGCGTTGGCCCTCGGCCTGCGGTGGCTGCAAGCGCTCGGGGCGAGCGGCGACGATGGCCGCCCCGCGGACCCTCGGCCCCCCGCCGGCAGGGTTGCCGTCGCTGCGTTCGGCGTGCTCGTCGCCGACGCCGCGTTGATCCTTGCCATCCTCGGGCAGCCCACGGCGCAGACGGTCGGCCTAGCCGTCTTTGGCGTGCTGGCGCTGGTGGCAGCGATGCTCTACCTGGCGGGCCGGAAGCCTTAAGCGACGGGGTCGGGGAGCGGTGACGACGTACCGCCGCTCCCCGACCGCCGCGCGCAGACACCGCTCCTTGACACGGGCCGTTCGAGACGCTATATTACTTTATGGCGATGAAAGAAAATTTTGTCGCCCCAGGGAGAATGAACATGGCCAACGCCCCCAACATGGTCGTCCTGACCAGGGACAACTTCAACCAGGTGATCGAGAACAACGACATCGTCCTGATCGACTTCTGGGCCGACTGGTGCGGGCCCTGCCGCGCCTTCAAGCCCATCTTTGCCGCCGCCGCCGCCCGCCACCCGGAGGTCACCTTCGCCACCTGTGACACCGAGGACCAGCCGGAGCTGGCGGCCGCCTTCCAGGTGCGCTCCATCCCCACCCTGGCGGTGTTCCGGGACAAGGTGCTGCTCTACGCCCAGCCCGGCATGCTGCCCGGCGAGGCCCTGGACGACCTGGTGGCCCAGGCCAAGGGCCTGGACATGGTCAAGGTGCGCGCCGAGCTGGCCGCCCGCCAGGCCGCCGCGCACGCCTGAGTCGAGTCCCCTCCCCGGCGGCGGGACGGCTCCGGCCCCCGCCGCCGGGCCTGACGTTCCCTTCGCCCCTCCGTGCCGCACGTCTACCCGTCTTCAGACTCGCCGCCCGTGGTGGCGCTGCCAGGTTCGGCGAGACCAACACCACCCACGGTGCGGAACAGCAACCCTCCGCCAGCTGTTATGGCACGGGGCGAGGCCCCCGCCTCGCCGGAAGGAGTCACCCGTGAGCGCCGAGCCCAAGGGCGGGAGCACCCCCCCGGAAATCCCCTACGCCACCACCTTCAAGCGCCAGCTGTACGACCCGGACCCCCGAGAGACCCAGGAGTGGATCGACTCCTTGGACGCGGTGCTGGCCACCGCCGGGCCGCAGCGCGCCCGCTTCCTGCTCAACACTGTCTTGAAGCGCGCCCGCATGAAGAACCTGGGGATGGAGCTGGTGCAGACCCCCTACATCAACACCATCTCCCCCGAGCAGGAACCGGACTTCCCCGGCGACGAGATGATGGAAAAGCGCATCCGCCGCATCGTGCGCTGGAACGCCATGGCCATGGTGGCGAGGGCCAACGCCCGCTACCCGGGGCTGGGGGGGCACCTGTCCACCTACGCCTCCGCCGCCGCCCTCTACGAGGTGGGTTTCAACCACTTCTTCCGCGGCAAGGAGGGAGACTCGGGGGACCAGATCTTCTACCAGGGGCACGCCGCCCCCGGCATCTACTCCCGCATGTTTTTAGAGGGGCGCCTGGGGGAGGAGCACCTGGACGCCTTCCGGCGCGAAACCACCGGGCATGGACTGCCCTCCTACCCGCACCCGCGGCGGCTGCCGGCGGTGTGGGAATTCCCCACCGTTTCCATGGGCCTGGGCCCCCTGAACGCCATCTACCAGGCCCGCTTCAACCGCTACCTGCTGCACCGGGGCCTCAAGGACACCTCCGCCTCCCGGGTGTGGGCCTTCGTGGGGGACGGGGAGACCGACGAGCCCGAGGCCCTGGGGGCCCTTCACGTGGCCGCCAACGAGCGGCTGGACAACCTCATCTTCGTGGTCAACTGCAACCTGCAGCGCCTGGACGGGCCGGTGCGCGGCAACGGCAAGATCATCCAGGAGCTGGAGGCCAACTTCCGCGGCTCGGGGTGGAACGTCATCAAGGTGATCCTGGGCCGGGAGTGGGACCCGCTGCTGGCCCGGGACGAGGATGGGCTCCTGGTGGACCGCCTCAACACCGTGGTGGACGGCTGGTGGCAGCGCTACCACGTGGAGGGGGGGGCGTTCATGCGGCAGCACTTCTTCGGCGCCCACCCGAAGCTGCTCCAGCTGGTGGAACACCTGTCGGACGCGCAGGTCTGGGACCTGAAGTTCGGCGGGCACGACTACCGCAAGCTCTACGCCGCCTTCCGCCTGGCCACCCAGCCCAACGGCCGCCCCACCGCCATCCTGGTGAAGACGGTCAAGGGGTGGACCCTGGGGCGGGAGTTCCAGGGCACCAACCCCACGCACCAGCTCAAGAAGCTCAACGTGGCGCAGCTCAAGGCCTTTCGCGACGTGCTGCACCTCCCCATCGCCGACCGGGAGCTCGAGGAGGGGATTCCGCCCTACTACCACCCCGGGGAGGACAGCCCCGAGGTGCGGTACCTCCGGGAGCGCCGGGCCGCCCTGGGGGGGGAGCTGCCGCGGCGGCGGGTGCAGGTGAGCGTCCCGGCCATCCCGCCCGACGACCTGTACGCCGAGTTCCTGGCCGGCTCCGACGGGCGGGAGGTCTCCACCACCATGGCCTTCGTCTCCCTGCTGCGCAAGCTGGTCAAGCACCCCGAACTGGGGCCCCGCATCGTCCCCATCGTGCCCGACGAGGCGCGCACCTTCGGCATGCACGGCCTGTTCAGCGACCTGGGGATCTACGCCTCCCAGGGGCAGAAGTACGAGCCCGCCGACCACAAGCTCATCCTGCGCTACCAGGAGCAGCAGGACGGGCAAATCCTGGAGGAGGGGATCACCGAGGCGGGGTCCATGGCCTCCTTCACCGCCGCCGGAACGGCTTACTCGACCCACGGGCTGCTCCTGCTGCCGTTCTACATCTTTTACTCCATGTTCGGTTTCCAGCGCATCGGCGACCTCGTGTGGGCGTTCGGGGACGCCATGGGGCGGGGGTTTCTGATCGGCGCCACCGCCGGGCGCACCACCCTGCACGGGGAGGGGCTGCAGCACAACGACGGGCACAGCCACCTGCTGTTCTCGGTGATGCCCAACGTGCGCGCCTACGATCCCGCCTTCGCCTACGAGCTGGCGGTGATCATCCGCGACGGGGTCGAGCGCATGGTGAGCCGGCAGCAGGACGTTTTCTACTACCTCACCGCCTACAACGAGAACTACCCCATGCTCCCGATGCCGGCGGGGGCAGAGGACGGCATCCTGCGGGGCCTGTACCTGCTCCGGCCCGCCCCCGCGGAGGCTCCCCGCCGGGCGCAGCTGCTGGGCTCGGGCCCCATCCTGCGGGAGGTGCTGCGGGCTGCTGACCTGCTGGCGGAGCGCTTCGGCGTGGCGGCCGACGTGTGGAGCGCCACCTCCTACCAGCAGCTGCGCGCCGACGCCCTGGCCTGCGAGCGGTACAACCGCCTGCACCCGGCCTCGCAGCCGCAGGTGCCCTACGTGACCCAGCTTTTCCGGTCGACCCAGGGCCCCATCGTGGCGGCCAGCGACTACCTGAAGGCGGTGCCGGACATGGTGGCCCGCTGGATCCCCCGGGAGTTCACCGTGCTGGGCACCGACGGCTACGGGCTGTCGGACACCCGGCCGGCGCTGCGGCGGCATTTCGAGATCGACGCCGAGCACGTGGCGTTGGCCACCCTGGCAGCGCTGGCCCGGCAGGGGCAGGGCAGCGCCGAGGAGGTGGCGCGGGCCATCGCCGAGTTCGGCATCGACCCCGAGGCCCCCGACCCGGTCACCCTGTAGGGCCGCCGGCGCTGTCGCGCCGCTCGGGAGAATCGTCCAGGACCCTGCAAAAGATGGCCTTGCCGTCCCCCGGGGCGTAGTACTCGGGCAGTTCGGCCACCAGGGTGTAGCCGCAGGCCAGGTAGAACGCCCGGGTGGGGG
>JABRVY010000349.1:0-5779 GCA_039961755.1 Acidobacteriota bacterium
GAGGCGCTGCGGGCGGCGGGGGTGCCCTTCGAGGTGGTTCCCGGGGTCACCGCCGGGGTGGCCGCGCCAGCGTACGCGGGTATCCCGGTGACCCACCGGCGAGAGGCGGTACGGGTGACCCTCGTCACCGCCCACGAGACCATCAAGAGCGGCGGTCCGCAGGTGCGTTGGGACTTGCTGGCCCGTGACCCCCACGCCACCATCGTGGGGTACATGGGGGTGACCAGTCTGCCGGTGGTCACCCAACGTCTCGTGGAGGAGGGGATGGCGCCCGACACCCCGGCGGCCATCATCGAGCGCGGGACCACGGCTGCCCAGCGAGTGGTCACCTCCACCCTGGCTCACCTGGCCGCCGACGCGACCGCTGCCGGGGTCGAACCTCCGGCACTGTTCGTCATCTCACCGGCGGTGCGGCATGCGCCCCTGCTCGACTGGTTTTCCACCCGCCCCCTGGCCGGGCAGCGTGTGCTCGTCCCGGCCCCGGCGCCCGAGGTGGCAGAGGCCCTGGATGTGCTCGGCGCAGAGGTGGTGGAGTGCCCGCTGCCTCCTACACCGGCGGCGCGCCTGGTGATTGCCACCTCGCCGCTGACCGGCTGCATCCTGGCGGGCCGCGACGAGGTGGAGGCGCTGGACGGGGAGCGCTCCCGTCCCGGGTGGGAGGGGGGTGTGGTGGCGTGGTGTCGGTCCGGCGCGGCGGCGGAGCGGGCGCGCCAGCTGGGGTGGCGACGGGTGGTGGAGACGGGCGAAACCCTGGCCGATCTGCTGCGGTCCATGACAGGACGGTCGCCCCTGGCGGCCGCTCGCCGCCACGGGGGATGAAGGGAGCCTTTGACCCCGGGGTCCTGGGCCGCCCGAAGGGCGAGAAAAGGTCTTGTCGCCCGGGGCGTTGGGGGGTCTCACTCGCTCTCCTGCTCCTGGTGGCGGCCAGCGCCGGGGCGGTGCCACCGCCGCCCCCGCCGTTGAAGCTGGGGGTGGTCAGCTTTTACAACCCCCGCCTCATGTACCTCAAGTACCAGCCGCTCGTCGACTACCTCTCGCAGAGGACCGGGTACACCTGGCAGCTGGCCATCAGTGGATCCTACGAGCGCACCGTGGAGGCGCTGTGCGCCGGCGAGGTGACCCTGGCCTATCTGGGGCCCTTCACTTTCCTGCGGGCGCGCGAGCGCTGCGGGGCCGAGCCGCTGGTGCGGCTCAATACCGGCGGGCTCGCCGAGTACACCAGCCTGATCCTTGTCAGGCGCGGCAGCCCCATCAAGACGCTGGCGGATCTGGCCGGCAAACGCTTCGCCTTCGGTTCGCCCCTGTCCACCTCCTCCCACCTGGTGCCGCGGGCGATGCTCCTGGACGCCGGTCTGCGTCCGGGGGACAACGTCGTCTGCCTGTACCTCGAACACCACGAGCGGGCGGCCCGGGCGGTGCTGCTGGGGCAGGCGGAGGCCTGCGGCGTCCGCGACCTCACCGGGCGGAAATTCCTGGAGCGGGGGCTCGAGGTCCTGGCCGAGTCCTCGCCCATCCCCAACTTTCCCCTGGTGCTCTCGCCGCGGGCTGGCGGCGCAATCCGGGCTGAGTTGTTGGCGGCTCTGCTGGAGGCGCCACGCCAGGACCCGCGGGTGGCGACTCTGATGGCGGGGTGGGACGAGGAGTTGAGCAGCGGGTTCGCTCCGGCCTCCGCCGGTGAGTACCTGGCCGTTCATCTCCTGGCCCGGCGGGTGTTCGGGCCGAAGGTGCTGATCCGCCCCGAGGCCGAGCTCTCCTGCGCCCAAGGGGTGCGCTGATGCTGGGCCTGGGGCTGCGCACCAAGTTCTTCCTCTACTCCAATACCCTGATCATCGTCACCATGGGCCTGGTGGCGGTGATCGGCATCGCTCATGAGCGGGAGGTGCGCTACGAGGCGATTCGCGGCCGGGGGATCAGCCTTACCGAGGCGCTGGCCATTCCCATCACCGACTCGCTGATGAACGAGGAACTGGGGCTGGTGCCCGAGACCGGGCTGATCGAGAACTACATCACCGAGGTGTTGGCGCGTAACCAGGACCTGATGCGCTACGTGGTGGTGGCCGACGCCAGCGGAGTGGTCACCCACTCCAACCGCTGGGAGTTGATGGGGCAGCGTTTCCGGCGCGCCCTGGGTCCCCGGTCAGCGACGGGCGGCGCCGAGGTGGAGATGCAAACCTCCTCTGCGGGGGAGAGGCTTCTGGAGGTGCGCGCCCCCCTGGCCATCTCGACCAAGTTCTGGGGTTCGGTGGCGGTGGGGTTCTCCCTGGAGCCGGTAGAGAAGGAGGTGCGCGCCATCGGTCAGCGCGCCGCGCTGCTGGCCCTGGTCCTGATGATCGGCAACTCCGTGCTCACCGCCCTGTATGTCGAGACCCTCATCCGTCCCATCCTCCACCTTCACCAAACCATGAAACGCGCTGGCCGAGGCGAGTATGCAGCGCGGGCCATGGTGCGCCGGGGGGACGAGGTGGGGGAGCTGGCGGACGCCTTCAACCGCATGATGGACGAGCTGGAGGAGGGGCACGAGCGCGAGGAGGTGCGGCGCAGCCAGCTGCTGCACACCGAGAAGATGGCGGCGGTGGGCACGCTGGCGGCAGGAGTGGCCCACGAGGTCAACAACCCCCTGGCCGGCATCCTCACCTGTATCGAGCAGATCCGCGCCAACCCGGAGGATCCGGAGCTGCGGCAGCGCTACCTGGATCTGATGGAGGATGGCATCCGCCGGATCGCCCACATCGTCGAGAACCTCCTGGATTTCTCCCGCCCCCGTGACATCCGCCCGGAACCCACGCCGATCAATCACAACCTCTTACATGTCGTCGAGTTGCTGGAGTACCAGCTGCGCAAGGCCCGGGTCGAGGTCAAGCTCGAGCTGGATCCCGGCGAGCCGATCGTGCTGGCCGATCACTTTCAGATGGAGCAGCTCTTCCTGAACCTGATGCTCAACGCCATGCAGGCGATGCCGGCGGGAGGGGTGATGACCCTGCGAACGCGGGTTCGCGGCGCCCTGGTGGTGGTGGAGGTGATCGATACCGGTACCGGCATCCCCGAAGAGATCCGCGACCGCATCTTCGAACCCTTTTTCACCACCCGCGAGGTGGGGGAAGGGACGGGCTTGGGTTTGGCGGTCAGTTACAGTATCGTAACGGGGCATCGGGGGAGCATCGAGGTGGAGAGCTCCCCCGGCCAGGGCTCGACGTTTCGCGTGCGCCTCCCCCTGCGGGAGGAGCGGAAGGGAGAGGGATGACCGTTTGCGGCCGGCGCCTGCTCATCGTCGAAGACGAGCCGATCTTGCGGATCACCATGGCGGATGCCCTGCGCAAGGAGGGGTGGGTGGTGGACGTGGCCGAGGACGGTGCGCGGGGCCTGGCGTTGTTCCAGACCCAGCTCCACGAGGTGGTGTTGTCCGACCTGTTGATGCCCAAGCTGGATGGCATGGAGCTGCTCAAACGCATCAAGAGCCTGCAGCCCGAGACCACCGTGGTCATCATCACCGCCCACGGCACCGTGGACGGCGCCGTGGAAGCCATGCGGCTGGGGGCGGCGGATTTCATCACCAAGCCCTTTTCCATGATGCAGCTCGTCTTGCGACTGAACAACGTGTGCTCCTTCAAGCTCTTGCGGGAGCAGAACCTGCGCCTGCAGGAGCAGCTGGAAAGACGGCACTCCTTCGGCTCGATGATCGGCAAGTCCAAGCGCATGCGGGAGGTGTTCGAGTTGATCAGGGTGGTGGCCGACTCCGACGCCTCGGTGCTGGTGCTGGGGGAGAGCGGGACGGGGAAGGAGATGGTGGCGGCGGCCATCCACTACAACTCGCCCCGCCGCTCCCGGCCCTACATCCGGGTGAGCTGCGCCTCGCTGCCCGAGTCCCTGATCGAGTCGGAGCTGTTCGGCTACGAAAAGGGAGCCTTCACCGGCGCCACCGAGCGACGCATCGGGCGCTTCGAGGCGGCCTCCGGTGGGACCTTGTTTCTCGATGAAATCGGCGAGCTGCCCCTCAACTTCCAGGTCAAGCTGCTGCGGGTGCTGCAGGAGCGCCAGGTGGAGCGGCTCGGCTCGCACCGCACCATCGACGTGGACGTGCGCATCGTTTCCGCCTCTCTGCGTCCCCTGGAGGAGGAAATCCGGGCTGGCAAGTTTCGCGAGGATCTGTATTTCCGAGTGAACACCGTGGCGATTCATCTGCCGCCGCTGCGGGAGCGGCGGGAGGACGTGCCCATCCTGGCCCAGGCCTTTCTCGAGGAGTTCCGACGGGAGCGGGGCAAACCCATCGAGGGGTTCAGCGACGAGGCGCTGGCCGCCTTCGATGCCTACTCCTGGCCGGGCAACGTCCGCGAGTTGCGCAACGTCATCGAACGGGCGGTGCTCTTCTGCACCCGGTCTCGCATCGGTCTCGATGACTTGCCAGAGGCGCTGCGGGGTGGCAGGCGCAGCAGCGGGGCACTGCCGCCGGAGCCGGTGCTGGCCCTGCACGAGGCGGTGCAGCGCGCCGAGGTGGAGGCCATTCGCGCCGCGCTGGCGGCCACGGGGGGGCGGCGCACCCAGGCTGCCGAGTTGCTGGGGGTGAGTCGCAAGACGCTGTGGGAAAAGGCCAAGCAGTACGGTCTGGAGGAGTAACGCCTTCCGGGAGCTGTTTCACAGTCGTAACAGATTCCTGTCGCAGGTCGTTCAGGCAATCACAAGAAAATAGAGTAGATACGGCGATTGTCGTCGTGGGGAGGAGGGCATGGGGTTTGCAGAACAGCCTGGCGGGGCGGGCGAGCCGACCGTCGGGTGGTTGCCTGGAGGGAGCGGCGTGAGCTGGAGAAGGAGGGGTGGCATGAGGCGGATCGGCGGCGTGGTGCTCGCCATCGGCGTGGTGACCGCCTTTCTGGGCGGTCACCCGTGCTTTGCGGCTGGGGACGAGGAGGGAAAGCCTCCGGTCAAGATCGAGTACGCCAACGGGTTCAAGTTCACGTCCCCGGACAAGGCGTTTTCTCTGCGCCTCTTCGGTGGCATCCAGATGCGCCACACCTATACCGATTTCGACGAACGGGTGTCGGGCAACGAAGAGGACGTGTCGAATTTCTTCATCCGGCGGGCGCGGCTGTGGTGGGACGGCCACGCCTTCTCCCCCAAGTTTACGTACTACTTCCACTTGCAGTTGGAACCCACCTCCGCCGTGAACCTCCACGACGCCTGGGTGCAGTACGCCTTTTCGGACGCCTTTCGGGTGGGGTTGGGGCGCAACAAGATCCCCTACGGCGCCGAGTTTCTGGCCTCTGCCTTCGCGCTGAATTTCGTCGAGCGCTCCATCATGTATGGCGAAACCGACATCAGCCAGGGTTCGGCCGCTCTCTGGCCCGGCGGCGGGACGGCTCCCTTCCTGCTCTCCACCGAAAACCAGTACACCGGCTTCCCCACCGGCGGCCTGTGCCTGTTCCGCTCCCAGGGGGTGATGATCTCCGGGCGCAGGGGGCTGGGCGGGGATGCCAAGGTGACGTGGGAAACCGGGGTGTGGAACGGCCGCAACACCCGCGGTCTCTCCAATCCCGACAGCAAGATGCTCACCTCGGCCCGGGTCACGCTCTTCCCCTGGGGCGCCTTTGACACCACCACCCAGGGGGACCTCGAGCGCCTGGCCAGGCCCAAGATGGCGGTGATGCTCTCCGCCTACCGGGACGGCGGCCGCCACACCCGCGACGCCGGGGGCGCCGCGGTTACCCCCTACGAGACCCGCGACACGGGAACCAACCTGGCGCTGCTCACCCGCTTCCGGGGGGCCAACGTGGAGCTGGAGTGGGGG
>JABRVY010000350.1:0-2589 GCA_039961755.1 Acidobacteriota bacterium
CTCCCCCGCCACGGCTTGCTCGTCGTCGGGGCCACGGTGGGCCAGCCGGGCCAGCGCCGCCGCCAGCCGCGGCCGGGCGTCGTCGGGGCAGGCCCCCGCCCAGCCGGCGATGCCGCACACGTCAGACCCCCCCGGCGAGCCCGCCCGCGGGGGTCGGTGAACAGGCGAAAGGAAGAGAAGAAAAGAGGAAGAGGGGCACGACGCCGGGGTCGGCGGGCGCACACCCTTGGCCGGTACGGAGAAATTGCCGGGGTTCGTCGCTCACGGCCACGAAGCGACTATACTCCGACCGTGCCGCTGGAGATCGGCCGCTGGCTGCCCGAATTCCCCGTGCGGGAGCACTGTCTCTACCTCAACCACGCCGCCGTCTGCCCCCTGCCTCGGCGCGTCGCCGAGGCCATGCGGCAGCGCGTGGCCGAGCTGGAGACCACCGGCGCCACCGCCTGGGAGGCGTGGCGGCAGATCGAGCTCACGGCCCGCTCCCTGGCCGCCCAGCTCACCGGCGCGCGGGCCGAGGACGTGTCGCTGGTGCGCTCCACCTCGGAGGGGTTGTCGCTGGTGGCCCAGGGGCTGGAGTGGCGCAAGGGAGACGTGGTGCTGGTGGGGGAGGAGGAGTTCGCCGCCAACGTGGCGCCGTGGCTGGCCCTGGGCCGCCGCGGCGTCAAGGTGGTTCGCTTCCCCACCCCCGGCGGTCGGATCCGCCCCGACATCGTCACCCCCATGCTCAAGCCCCCGGTCCGCCTCATTGCCCTCTCCTGGGTATCCTTCCACACCGGCTGGGTGGCACCGGTGGCCGAGCTGGCGGCGGCCGCCCACCGGGAGGGGATCCTGGTGGTGGTGGATGCCATTCAGGGGCTCGGGGCGCTGCCCGCCAACCTCGCCGCCCTGGGCGCCGACGCCCTGGTGGCGGACGGGCACAAGTGGATGCTCGGGCCCGAAGGGTTGGGGGTGCTGGTGACCAGGGCCGAGCTGCGGACCCGCCTCCACCCTGCCCTGGCCGGCTGGCTCAACGTGCGCCGCAAGCCGGGCTCGCTGTTTCTCCAGGAGCTGGAGTTCCTCCCCGACGGCCGCCGATTCGAACCCGGGGCGATGCCCACGGTGCTGGTGGCCGGTCTCGCGGCGGCGCTGGACCTGCTCCTCGACGCTGACCCCCAGGAGATCCACAACCGCGTCGTTCGCCACAACCGCACCCTGACTCAGATGCTGGTGCAGGCGGGGTGGCAGGTGGCCTCTCCGGGGGCGGGGCACGAGGCCTCCGGAATCGTCGCCGCCCGCCACCCGTTCCTCCCCGCTGAGGAGGTACGTCGCCGCCTGGAATCCCGCTCGGTGATCGTCGGCGCCCGCGAGGGGCTGGTGCGCTTTTCGCCTCACTTCTACGCCACCGCCGGCGAGCTGGACGCCCTCCGGGTGCTTCTGGCGCGGTTGTAGAGCGGCCCCGACGAGCACGACCAGGATGAGCGCCCCGTCTCTCCTGCCCACCGATGTGCTGGTGCTGGGCGGCGGTCCCGCCGGCGCCGTCGCCGCCACGCTGCTGGCCCGGCGCGGCCTCGGCGTCACCGTGCTCGACGCCGCGGCGCCCCCTCGGGCGGTGGGGGCCTCGCTGTCACCCGGCATCCTTCCCCTGCTGGACGAGCTGGGGGTGCACGAGGTGGTGCGCACGCTGCCCCACACCCGTCCGTGGGAGGGGGTGGAGTTCCTCTCCGAGGAGGGCGAGACCCTGGCCGCGCTGCCGTTTTCCGAGGCCCTCGACCCCGGCCTTCCCCACGGCTATCAGGTCCACCGGGGGGAGCTGGATGCGGCCCTCCTGGAGCACGCCCGGCGTAGCGGCGCCGAGGTGCGGAGCGGCTGGCGAGCCGCCAGCCCGGTGTGGGAGGGGGCGCGGCTGGTCGGCGTGGTGGCCGCCAACCCCGACGGTGCCGAACGCCAGATCCTCGCCCGCGCCGTCCTGGATGCCACCGGCCCGGCGGCCTTCCTGGCCTCCCGCATGGGGTGGCGCTTCGGCTACCCCCGCCACCGCAAGGTGGCGGCGCAGCAGCTGCTGCGCCTGCCGCAGCCGCTCGCCGACGGTCGGCCACAGTTCTCCCGCCTGGTGGCGCGGCAGGGTGGGTGGTTGTGGGTGGCTCCCCTGGCCGGCGAGGTGGTGTCGGTAGTTGGCGTGCTGGACCAGCGGGCACTGGCGGGCTCTGCCCGTGCGCAGCAGTGGCTCGAGGCCGAACTCGCCCGTACCCCGGCGGTCGATCGCATCGTTCGGGGAGCCGTCGGCGTGGCCGCCGCCGAGCTGCGACGGGACTATTCCCACCGGGTGCTGCGGGTGGCCGGGGACGGCTACTGCCTGCTGGGAGACGCCGCCGGCTTCTTCGACCCGCTGGGGTTTGTCGGGGTGCTGACGGCCGCCGCCACCGCCGCCTCGGCGGCGCTGGACATCGCCGAGGCGTTTACCCGCCACGGCCGCCTGGACACCGCCGACTTCGGCCCCACCATCGCCCTCACCCGCAGCCTGTACCGTGCCGCCCTGACCGTTGCCCGGGCCTTCCACGACCCCCTCGTTTCCCCGTTCCTGCTGCACCCCCCCCGGACCCTGGGCCTGCG